>NZ_JBHUVA010000008.1:0-140755 GCF_042670805.1 Micromonospora sp. NPDC057141
GGACATCCGTCGGACCGGCCGCCGCGCTCATCAGGGCCCCGCGCGGTCAGAGCCGGGCGCCGGTCAGAGCCCCTCGGCCACCGATGCGGCGATCTTCAGCCAGGCGTCGCGGGTGGCCGAGGAGAGCTGCCCGTACCGGATCGGCTCGCCGGTGTCGATCAACCGCTCGTACGGGGCGAGCAGCACCGCCCGCGTCCGGGCCGCGAAGTGCTCCTGGATGGCCGGCAGGTCGATCTCCTTGCGCGACGGCGGCATGGACACCACCGTCACCGCCTGCCGGACGAGCCGGTGCCGCCCGCTCTGCTCCAGGTGGTCGAGCATCCGGGCGGCCGTCTCCGCCGAGTCGTTACGGGCCGACATGGTCACCACGAGTTGGTCGGTGGCGTCCATCGCGGCCTGCCAGTTCTGCGCCCGGACGTTGTTGCCGGTGTCCACGAAGATCAACTTGTAGAACCGGCTGACCACCTCCCGGATCTCGGCGAACGCCGAAGCGGTGAGCATCTCACCGCCGGTGGCCGACTCGTCCGAGGCGAGCACGTCGAACATCCCCTCGCCCTGCGAGCGGACGTACTGCGACAGGTCGCCGACCCGCCCGTGCGCGCCCTGGAACTGGCCGAGGTCGCGCAGCATGTCGCGCACCGTACGGGAGTGGAAGTCCTGCTGGGCGCGCATCCCGAGGGTGCCCTGGGTCTCGTTGTTGTCCCAGGCCAGCACGTACCCGCCGCGCTTCTGGCCGAAGGTCATGGCGAGCAGCAGGATGGCCACGGTCTTGCCCGCGCCACCCTTGGGGTTGACCACGGTCACCTGGCGTAGCCCGCCGAAGTTGCGACGCACCATCTCGATGTCGTGGCGCAGCTCCTGCTCGTGCCGCCCCGGCGGGAGCTTGATCAGCCCCGTCTTGTTCACCACGGCCCGTACGCCCATCGTGGCCACCGGGTCGGCCGGGCGCACCTGCCGGCGGCGGGCGAAGTCCTCGGCGGTCGGCGCGACCCCGGTGTCCGGCGTCCACGCGGGTTCCGGGTATCCCGGCACCCGGGTCACCCCGTCGGCCTCCCGGTAGGGCGGCTGCGGGACCGGTGCCACCGGCTGCTGCTGTGCCACCGGCTGCGGGGGCTGCGGCGGCCAGCCCGGGGGGTACCACCCCGGCGTGGCCGGCTGCTGCGGTGCGGGCGGCTGCTGCGGTCCGGGCGGCTGCTGCGGTCCGGGACCCCACCCCACCGGGGACCCGCCCGTCGTTGCCGGATAGCTCCCCGCGTGCGGGTCGACCGCCCCGGGGGCGTGCCCGGTGACGGCCGGCGGGTACGGGGTGGGGGCCAGCGGCCCGGGCGGGTTCATCACCGGCGGGAACGGCCCGGGCGGCTGTGGCGGCGCGGCGTCGACCGGGCGCGGCGCGGCGTCGACCGGCTGCGGCGGCACGGGTCGTGGCACCCGGTCGGCGGGTTCCGGCGCCGCCTCGGCCGGCTGCGGCGGTGCGGGTCGTGCCGCCTCGGCCGGCCGAGGCGGCGCGGGTCGCTGCGGCGGCAGCGCCCACGGCGACTCGGCCGCCCGCCCCTCGCCGTTCGACGCGTTCGACGCGCCGTTCGACGCCGTGACGGCCGTCCCGCCTGCGGCACCCGCCCCGTCGGTCGCGCCCGGCACCTCCGTGCCGCCAGCCGTACCGTTGCCGCTCGTGCCGGTGTTCCCGACCGTCGTCACGCCCGGTGCCACCGGGACCGGCCCGGCGGCCGTCGTCTCCTCGGTGGCCCGAAGCGGCCCGGCAGCCGTCGCTGCCCCGTTCGTGCGGGCAGCTCCACAGGCATCGTCCTGGTCGACCGGGAGCGGGTCGGGTGACGCCTGCGGGTCCAGGGTGAAGGGCAGGTCCAGGTCGACCGGACCGGGCACCGGCTGCCCAGCTCGGGGAGCCGGCACCCCGCTCACCGCGGGCGGCGCCCAGGCGGTCTCCGACGGCACCGGGGCGGGCCCGCCGTCCTGCGGCCCGGCCACCTGGTACGGGGCGTAGGTGCTCGGCGTGGCCCCCAGCGACGGGTAGGTGTCGGAGGCGACGAACGGCGGCGCGGGATCCTCCAGGTACGGCGCGGAACCCGCCGCAGCTGTCGCGGCCCACGCCGGAGCCGAGCCGCCCCGCCCTGGATCGGTCGGTTCCGGCGGCCAGAGCGGCTCGATGTCCCGCTCCGGCGCCGGCTGCTGGCCGGGCACGTGGATCCGGTCGGCGTTGTCGTCCACGCGGTTCCTCCCAATTCCTCCTGCCGAGGATAGGCCCCGGAGCCGAGCCGCCGGGATCGACGCCGGTCTCCGCCGGCGCTCCCGCCGTGCTGCCGACGGCCGACCCGGAGGTGCGCCGGGTCAGGCCGCGTAGACCGCCCAGGCCGCAGGCTCGATCCACCAGGACCGCTTCCGGGTCAGCTCGCCCTCGACCCCGTCGTCGAGGTACGGCACCCGCTCGTCGCGCGGCACGACGGCCACCGCGCGCCCCCGCGCGCGGCGTACCTCGAACCGCACCCGTTTCCTACCCAACGTCGCGCGGGTCACCACGGGAACGGCCACCGCCACCTCGACCAGCCCGTCCGTCGGGTCGCCGGCGGTGAGCAGCGGCAGCCCGTCGAGCCGGGCGTAGCCGGCCGCGTTGCCGATCGCGCAGGCCAGCAGCGGGTCGTCGCCGGCCGAGAGCACGGCGTCGTCCACCTCGATCCGCCCCCGCCAGTGCAGCGGCCGGCCGGCGTCGTCGGCGGCGCCGATCAGCGCGCCGTCCAGGGTCACCGACCCGCCGTCGTTGCGCAGCAGGTCCAGCCGCCGGACAGCGCCGTCCAGCACCGCGGCGGCCACTGCCACCGGGTCGCGCGGCAGGCCGAGCTGCGCGGCCAGGTCGCGCTGCCCGCCGGCACGGGCCGGATCGAGCGGGAGTACGCCCAGCGGCGGCAGATCCGGCACCGTACGGTCGCCGGGCAGGTCGGCCGGGCGGCGGCTGGGCGGCGGAGCGTACCGCCGGACGAGCCGGCGCACGACGGCGCGCAGCTGACCGTCGCTGGCCGTGGCGACGACCAGCCGGGTCTTCGAATCCGGGTCGGGCCAGGCGAGCCCGTCGGGGCGGGGCGGGGCGTCGAACCGGGCCAGCACCTCGTCGATCTCCGCGTCCGAGCGGGCGGTGACCGTCTCCACCCGGGCGCCCCGGGCGGTCAGCGCGTCCGCGCAGGCCAGTACCGGCACCCGGGGAGTCTCGCACCGCTGTTCGGCCGGGGCGTGACCGTCGTCACCGGTCGCGCCGCCGCCGGCCGCACCGTCGCCGCAGCAGGCGCCGCCGCTGCCGCAGCCCCCGCCGGGGGCGTCCCGTCCCGAGCCGAGGGTGAGCAGCACCACGTCGTACACGAAGGAGCCTCCTGACTTCGACGAACCCCTGCCGGTCCCACCGTGACCTCTTGTTAGCCTGACACCCCGGGCTCGCTTACCGGTCGCCACCTGGCACCCGAGCCTTCTGGAGGCGGAGAAGATGCCAGCGATCGTGCTCATCGGCGCTCAGTGGGGCGACGAGGGCAAGGGCAAGGTTACCGACCTGCTGGGTGAGCGGGTCGACTACGTCGTGCGCTACTCCGGCGGCAACAACGCCGGCCACACGGTGATCACCCCGGACGGGCAGAAGTACGCGCTGCACCTGATGCCGTCGGGCGCGCTCTCGCCGAGCGCGATGATCATCATCGGCAACGGTGTGGTGGTCGACCCGAAGGTGCTGCTGACCGAGATCGACGGCCTCGCCGAGCGCGGCGTGGACGTCTCCCGGCTGCGCATCTCCGGCGACGCGCACCTGATCATGCCGCACCACCGGGCCCTGGACCGGGTCGTCGAGCGCTACCTGGGCAGCGCCCGGATCGGCACCACCGGCCGGGGCATCGGCCCGGCGTACGGTGACAAGGTCGCCCGGATGGGCATCCGGCTCCAGGACCTGCTCGACCCGGGCATCCTGCGCAAGAAGCTGGAACTCGCCCTGCGCGAGAAGAACCAGATCCTGTTCAAGGTCTACAACCGCAAGGCGATGGACGTCGACGCGACCGTCGAGGAATACCTGGCCTACGCCGAGCGGCTCAAGCCGTACATCGCCGAGACCCGGGTGATGCTCTGGGACGCCCTGGACCGGGGCGAGACGGTGCTGCTGGAGGGTGCCCAGGCCACCATGCTCGACATGGACCACGGCACGTACCCCTTCGTGACCTCGTCGAACCCGACGGCGGGCGGGGCGTGCGTGGGCGCGGGCATCCCGCCGACCGCGATCAACAAGGTCATCGCGGTGAGCAAGGCGTACACCACGCGGGTCGGCTCCGGCCCGTTCCCGACGGAGCTGTTCGACGACAACGGCCAGCACCTGCGCAAGGTCGGCCACGAGTACGGCACGACCACCGGCCGGGAGCGCCGCTGCGGCTGGTTCGACGCCGTCGTCGCCCGGTACGCGTGCCGCCTCAACGGCGTCACCGACCTGGTGATCACCAAGCTGGACGTGCTCACCGGCCTGCCGAAGGTCCCGCTCTGCGTCGGGTACGAGATCAACGGCGAGCGCTTCGACGACATGCCGATGACGCAGACCGACTTCCACCATGCCACGCCGATCTACGAGGAGCACGACGGCTGGTGGGAGGACATCACCAAGGCGAGGACCGAGGACGAGTTGCCGGAGAACGCGCGACGCTACATCGCACGGATCGAGGAACTCTGCGCCACCCGTGTCAGCATCGTGGGGGTAGGCCCAGGCCGCGAGGAGAACGTGACCCGCCACCCCCTCCTCCCCTGACCCCCGGCCTCCCACCCCGGCCTCCCGCCCCCGCTCCCGCTCCCCCCTCCCCGCCCCCGCCGGTTGCCGTCGGTGATCAAGAGGTTTGCGTCGCGAGAGTGCTCGCCGCTGACGCAAACCTCTTGATCACCTATCGTCCTGCCTCGATATCCACAGGGTTATCCACAGGGGTCGAGGTCTGTGGGGTGGGCGGGGCAGGGTGGGGTGGTGACGCCGTTGGAACTCGTCCACCAGATCGCCGCCGGGCAGGACGGAATGGTCACCATCGCCCAGGCGCAGGCGGCCGGGCTGAGCCGCGACCAGATCCGGCACCTCTGGCGTTCAGGCCGGTGGGTGCGGCTGGCGCGCGGCTGCTTCGCCCCCGCCAGCGAGCTGGGCGGCCCGGCGACCGTCCGGGCCCGGGTCCGTGCTGCGGTGGCCAGTCTCGGGCCGGGGGCCTTCGCGGTGCTCGACACGGCACTGGAGCTGCACGGCATCGCCGGCCTGCGTCGCAGCTCGACCATCCACGTCTCCGTGCCGGTGAGCCGTCCCCGGCCGCAGCGGAACAGCGACCCCGCGCTTACGGTCCACCAGCTCACCACCGTGGCCGGGGACATCGTCCGGGTGGCCGGCATTCCCGTGACGTCTCCGCTGCGCACCATCACCGATGTGATCCTCCGGCAGGAGAGATACCCGGCGGTGTCCGTGCTCGACTCGGCGCTGAGCGGCGGATTCGTCACCCCGGACGACCTGGCCACGGCGGGGGCGCTCATCCGGGGACGGAGGGGTGCCGTTGCCGCTCGGGGATATCTGGGAGAGGCGGACGGCCGGGCGCAGTCACCGTTGGAAACCCGGTCCCGGCTGAGATGCGTCGACGGCGGTGTCCCCCCGGACACGCTGCAACTTCAGGTACGTGACGAGGACGGGCACCTCCTCGGCGTCGGTGACCTGGGCTGGCGTGCGGCTCGACTGATCGCCGAAGCCGACGGGGCCGGCCCGCACAGCTCACCGGAGGCACTCCTGGCCGACCGGCGGCGGCAGAACCGCCTGGTCAACGCGGGCTGGCGAGTGCTCCGATTCACCTGGTCCGACACGCTGAACCCGGACTACATCCCCTGGACGATCCGCCAGGCCCTATCCACCCCCCACCCCCCACTGACCCACTGACCCCCACCCCCACCCCCACCCCACCTCTTCCCTCCCTCACCTCGCCCACCCCGCCCCGGTGATCAAGAGGATTCGGTCAGATTGAAGATCGAACTTGACGCAAATCTCTTGATCACCGGGGTGGGGGTGGGGCAGGGGGCGGGGCTGGGCGGGGGTTGGGCGGGGCGGGCAGCGGGGGTGGGTAGAGTTCGTGGGCGTGCGCGTACTTCTTCTGGGTGGTGGCGGGCGGGAGCATGCGCTCGCCCTGGGGCTCGCAACCGATCCGGCCGTCGAGGGGCTGATCGCGGCGCCCGGTAATCCGGGGATCGCCGAGGTGGCCGAGCTGCGGGCGGTGGACGCCGTCGACCCCGCAGCCGTCGCCGCGCTGGCCGTGGAGACCGTCGCCGACCTGGTGGTGATCGGCCCCGAGGCGCCGCTGGTGGCCGGGGTCGCCGACGCCGTACGCGCCAAGGGCATCGCCGCGTTCGGGCCGTCCGCCGAGGCCGCCCGGCTGGAGGGTTCGAAGACGTTCGCCAAGGACGTGATGACCGCCGCCGGGGTGCCCACCGCGCGGGCGTACACCTGCACGGATCCCGAGAGCACGGCCCAGGCGCTGGACGAGTTCGGCCCGCCGTACGTGGTGAAGAACGACGGGCTGGCCGCCGGCAAGGGCGTCGTCGTCACCGACGACCGGGCCGCTGCGCTGGCGCACGCCGCCGAGTGCGGCCGGGTCGTCGTGGAGGAATACCTGGCCGGTCCCGAGGTCTCCCTCTTCGTGGTCACCGACGGCGAGGCGGCGCTGCCGCTGCTGCCCGCGCAGGACTTCAAGCGGGTCGGCGACGGCGACGCCGGCCCGAACACCGGCGGCATGGGGGCGTACGCGCCGCTGCCCTGGGCCCCGCCCGGCCTCGTTGACGAGGTCATGGCCGACGTCGTGCACCCGACGCTGGCCGAGATGCGCCGCCGGGGCACCCCGTTCGCCGGCCTGCTCTACGTCGGCCTGGCGATGACCGCCGCCGGCCCCCGGGTGATCGAGTTCAACGCCCGCTTCGGCGACCCGGAGACCCAGGTCGTGCTGGCGCTGCTGGAGACGCCGCTCGGCGGCCTGCTGCACGCCGCCGCCACCGGCACCCTCGCCGACCACCCGCCGCTGCGCTGGCGCGACGGCGCGGCGGTGACCGTGGTCGTGGCCGCCGGCAACTACCCGGGCACCCCGCGCACCGGCGACGTGATCACCGGCGCCGACCGTCCGGGCGTCATCCACGCGGGCACCGCCCGCCGGGCCGCCGACGGCGCGTTGCTCTCCGCCGGGGGCCGGGTCCTCTGCGGTACGGCCACCGGCCCCACCCTCGCCGCCGCGCGCGACGCCGCGTACGAGCTGGTGGCTGGCATCGGGCTGGCGGGCTCGCACCACCGTACCGACATCGCCGCCGCAGCGGCCGACGGCCGGATCACCATCCCCGGTCAGCCGACGTAGCGGCGCAGCTCGCGGGTGAGCACCTTGCCGGTGGCGTTGCGCGGCAGGTACTTCACGAAGACCACGTCGCGGGGGACGCTGAACCGGGCCAGGTAGTGCCGGACGTACTCGCGGACCGCCTCCGGGTCCAGGGTCTCGCCGGGGTGCAGGGCGAGGAACGCGGCGAGCCGCTGGCCGTACTCCTCGTCGGGCATGCCGATCACGGCGACCTCCCGGACCTGGGGCAGCCGGGCGACCAGGTTCTCCACCTCGGACGGGAAGACGTTCTCCCCGCCGGAGACGATCATGTCGTCGGCCCGCCCGTCGACGAAGAGCAGCCCGTCGGCGTTGACCCGGCCGAGGTCGCCGGTGTCCAGCAGCCCGTCCCGGCTCTCCCGGGCGGCGCCCGAGGTGTAGCCCTCGAAGAGCATCTCGTTGCCGACGAAGATCCGCCCGACCCGGCCGGTGGGGACCGGCTGGCCCTCGTCGTCGAGGATGCGCAGCCGGGTGCCGTGCGGCGGGCGGCCGGCGGTGGTCGGGGCGGCCCGCAGCTCGGCGGGGCCGGCGATGGACGCCCAGGACACCTCGGTCGAGCCGTACAGGTTGTAGAGGACGTCGCCGTAGGCGTCCATGAAGCGCAGCGCCAGCCCGCCGGGCAGCGCCGACCCGCTGAGCGCGACCACCTTCAGGGCCGGCTTCGGTTCGGGCGGTGGCACCTCCATCAGCCGCTGCACCATCACCGGCACGGCGAACATGGCGTCGCAGCGCCGCGCCACGAGCGCGTCCAGCGTGGCGGACGGGTCGAAGCGGCGGTGCAGCACGATGGTCGCCCGCAGGGCGAAGCAGACCTGGAGGGCCGCGTACCCCCAGGTGTGGAACAGCGGCGCGGCGATCAGCACGGTGTCCCGGACGCGCAGCGGGATGCGGTCGATGATGGACACGAGCGGGCCGAAGCCGTGCGGGGTGGGGCGGCGTGCGCCCTTGGGCGCGCCGGTGGTGCCGGAGGTCAGCACGATGGTGCGGCCCTCGCGCGGCGGCGGCTGGAGGTCGCCGGGCAGCGCCCCCGCGATCAGCTCCTCCAACCGGGCCTCGTCGACCCGCGGCAGTTCGGCGGGGAGGCCGAGGGCCCGCTCGGCGAACTCGGCGTCGTGCACGAGGACCTTCAGCCCCTGCTCCTCGGCGACGGTGGCGAGCTGCGCGGCGGAGAGCCCCGTGTTGACCAGCACCGCGTCCGCGCCGAGCAGGGTGGTCGCGACCATCGCCTCGACCAGCCCGTGGTGGTTTCGGCAGAGCAGCCCGATGCGGTCCCCGCTGTGCACGCCGAGCCCGCCGCGCAGCGACTTCGCCAGCCGTTCGGCGCGGTCGAGCAGGGCGCCGTACGTCAGCTCGGCGCCCTGCTCGTCGACGACGGCGATGCGGCCCGGGTCCCGGGCGGCGGCCTGGCGCAGCTCGCCGGCGAGGCTCCAGCCCCACCGGCGCAGCGCGTTGAGTTGTGCGGCGACCCGGATCGGCTGGCCCGGGGTGAGCAGCCCGCGCCGGGTCAGCGTGGCGACGGTGAACGGCAGATCCATCCGCGGGCCTCCTTCGGTGGCGTGCGCGCCGGCCCCACCTGGGGTCGTGCGGCGCGGGTCGGGGTCAGCGGACGTGGACGCCGGAGATGGCCCGGGAGATCACCAGCCGCTGGATCTCCGACGTGCCCTCGAAGATGGTGTAGATCTTGGCGTCCCGGTACCAGCGTTCGACGGGATGGTCCCGCAGGAAGCCGGCCCCGCCGAGCAGCTGCACGGCCTTCTCGGTGACCGACACGGCCACCTCGCCGGCCTTGAGCTTGGACATCGAGCCCTCGCCGGCGGTGAACGGGCGGTTGTTGCGCCCCATCCAGGAGGCCCGCCAAACCAGCAGCCGGGCGGCGTCGATCTCCATCTTCATGTCGGCCAGCGCGAACGCGACCGCCTGGTTCTCGATGATCGGCCGGCCGAACTGGACCCGGTCCTTCGCGTAGTCCAGCGCGTACTCGTAGGCGGCACGGGCCACGCCGAGCGCCTGCGCGCCGACGGTGGGCCGGGACAGCTCGAACGTGCGCATGGCGGCCTGGCCAGTGGCCTTCTGGCCGGAATGGGCGCGGGCCAGCCGCTCGTCCAGGGCCTCCTTGCCGCCGAGCAGGCAGCGGCCGGGGACCCGGACGTCGTCGAGGAACACGTCCGCCGTGTGCGAGGCGCGTAGCCCCAGCTTGCGCAGCTTCCGGGTCGCGCTCAACCCGGCGGTGCCCGGGGGTACGACGAACGCGGCCTGGCCGCGCGAGCCGAGCGTCGGGTCGACCGAGGCGGTGACCACGTGCACCCCGGCGATCCCGCCGTTGGTGGCGTACGCCTTCTGCCCGCGCAGCACCCACTCGTCGCTGGCCTCGTCGTAGACGGCCCGGGTACGCATCGCGCCGACGTCGGAGCCGGCCTCCGGCTCGGTGGTGCAGAACGCGGCGACGGCGGGGGAGTCGGCGTCGCCGAAGCACTGGGGCACCCATTCGACGAGCTGGTCGGGGGTGCCCGCGCCGTAGATGGCGGCCACGGCGAGGGAGGTGCCGAAGATGCCCAGGCCGATGCCGGCGTCGCCCCAGAAGAGCTCCTCGCTGGCGATGGGCAGGGACAGGCCGGTGGGGTCGGCCCAGCAGGTGGCGAGGAACTCGAAGCCGTACAGCCCGACCTTCGCCGCCTCCTGGATGACGGGCCAGGGGGTTTCCTCCCGCTCGTCCCACTCGGCGGCGGCCGGGCGCACGACCTCGGCGGCGAAGCCGTGCACCCAGTCCCGCAGGTCCCGCTGCTCTTCGTTCAGGTCGAGCGAGAATTCGGCCATCGTCAGGCCTTGGGGATGTTGAACAGGTTGGCGATGTTGGCCGCGAGGCCCAGGTCGCCCTTGGCCTTCAGCTTGCCGGTCATGAACATCATCACCGGGTTCGCGCCGCCGGAGACGATCTTCAGGAACTCCAGCGGGCCCATGGTGAGGCTCAGCTTGGGGTCGTGCTGCGGGGTCTCGTTGACCGTGCACGCGCCGTCGGCGACGACGATCTCGTAGGTGTCCGTCCCGCCGTCGGGGCGGCCGGTGATGCCCCAGTGGATCACCGCGTTGGTGGAGCCGGCCCGGTCGGCGCGGAACAGCGTCGGCATCCGGCCGAAGACCTCGCTCAGGACCTTGCCGCGCAGGTCGCCGGACATCACCTCGGCGATCTTGTCGTCGGGGGTGGACTTGACCAGCTGGGCGAACTCCTTCGGGCCGTAGTTGGCGAAGTTGGCCGGGTCGAAGTCAGTCATGGAAGGTGCACCTCTCGGGCGGCAACTGTGGTTACTCCGGCGTAACCTTACGCACGAGTAGGTATGCTTGCAAGGTGTCCAGCACCCCCACCTTCAAGCGCCTCCCCCGGGCCGTACGCGAGCAGCAGATGCTCGACGCGGCCGTCCGGGTCTTCTCCCGACGCGGCTTCCACGCGGCCAGCATGGACGAGATAGCCGAGGTCGCGGGCATCTCCAAACCCATGGTGTACGCGTACCTGGGCAGCAAGGAGGAGCTCTTCGTCGCCTGCCTGCACCGCGAGGGCACCCGCATGACCGAGGCGATCGCCGGGGCCGCCGCCCCCGACCTCGACGCCGACGAGCGGCTCTGGCGCGGCCTGCGCGCCTTCTTCGGCTTCGTCGGCGCGCACCGCGACGGCTGGGCGGTGCTCTACCGGCAGGCCCGGGGCTCCCAGCCGTTCGCCGGGGAACTCGCCGCCATGCGGGCCCGGCTCGTCGAAGTGGTCGCCGGGATGCTCGACCACGCGCTGCGCGCCCGGGGCCGCGAGGTGAGCGCCACCGACCTGGAGGTCGTCGCGTACGCCCTGGTCGGCGCGAGCGAGTCGCTGGCCGACTGGCTCGCCGACCACCCGGAGGCCGACCCGGAGAAGACGGCCACCCGGATGATGAACGTCGCCTGGCTCGGCGCCGACCAACTCCTCCGCGGCTACACCTGGCACCCTGGGGGGTAAGGAAGGGCCCCCTGTTAGCGCTTTCTGTATAGGAAGGGCCCCCTGTTGACACCCGACGCGGAGGCTCGACGCCGAGGCCGGTCGGGCCTGCAGTCGTTACGGAACGCCTCCCGCCGTCCTTGCCCCACGGCAGCGGCGGCTCGTCGAGGTGCTGGCCCGATCGCCGGAGCCCTGGCTGCTCGACGGCCGGACGTCCGGCGGCTTCGCCTGGCTCGTCGCGGGCTACGGCCTGCCGCGCACCCGGGAGGCGATGTCGACGTACCTGACGGGAGGCCCTGCCCCCGCTGTCGGCGTGAGGGCGGCACGGGCCTGGCCCTCGCCTGGCCAGAGGCCGTTACGGGCGCGGCGCGACTCAGCGGCGGGTGGCGGCGTGGCGGCGGGCGCGGAGCCGAAGCCAGCGGGCGGCCTCCAGCAGGCCGGTGATCGCGACCGACAGCCCGACCCCGGCCAGGATGCCCTTGACCGGCTCCCGTTCGAAGGCCAGCCCGCCGAAGTAGCCGAGGAGCCCGCAGTACGCCGCCCAGGTGGTGGTGGCCAGCGCGTCGAAGAGCACGAACGACCGCAGCGGGTAGCGGACCGCGCCCATCGTCAGGGTCACCGCCGTGCGTCCGCCGGGGACATAGCGGGCGGTGGTGAGGATCATGCCGCCGCGCCGGTCGACCGCCCGACGGGCCCACTCCGACCCGGCGCGCCGCCGGCTGTCCGCCGGCAGCCGGGCGAGCCGGTGCGCGCCGCCGCCCCGACCGATGGCGTACGACAGGTGGTCGCCGGCCAGCGCGCCGAGGGCGGCCAGCACGATCACCATGGTCAGGTCCGGCTGCCCGCCGACCGCGAACACCCCGGCGGTCACCACGACCGTCTCGCCGGGTACGGCCGGGAAGACGGCGTCGACCGCGGTGACCACGAAGATCACCAGGTAGACCCACGGCGAGGTGACCGTGTCGTGGAGCAGGTCGAGCACCGACTGCATGCCCTCATGCTCTGCCGTGGCAGTGTTAGGAAGGGGCCCTTCCTATACAAAAGGCGTTAATAAGGTGCCCTTCCTTACAGCCTTGCCCTCGGCGGTGGGTGAGTGGGACGTGAGCGTCACCGGGGTGGCCAGCGCCTCCTCGACCGCCGCCGGCCAGTCGGCGGGCGGGACGGCGTCGTAGACCGGGCGGGCCGCGAGCAGGCGGGTCGTGAGGGCGGCCTGGCGGGCCAGGTCGCCGGCTGGGCCGGGCTCCAGCCGGTCGGTGCTGTCGTAGCGGCGGCAGATCCGCAGCCCTCGGCCGGCCAGCCCCCGGCCGGAGAGCGGCTGGTCGGCCAGGTCGAGATGGGTGAGGGCGAGTCCGTCGACGCCGCCGGTCACGTCGAGGGCGTACCGGTGGGCGACCGCGTCGAAGTGGCCGAACCGGAACCGCCCCTGCCAGGGGTTGGTGGCGTTGTGCGGGTCGGTCAGCGGCAGCGCCGGATCCTCGGTGACCAGGGGGCCGGGGCCGTGCCGGGTGGTGGCGATGCGCAGCACGCCCAGCCGCTCGGCGGTGCCGGCCAGCCCCGCCTCGGCGAGCAGCCCCTCCGCGTTGGCGAACGTGGTGGTGCTCCACGTCGTGTACGGGTGGAAGCCGTGCCACTCGTCGAGCAGCACCCCCTGCGCCCCCTCGAAGACGCAGGTGCCGGCGCGCAGCACCCCGGCCAGGTGGGCCCGGTCGACGATCGCCACCTGCTCGGCGAACGCGGTGAACGCGGGCAGGCAGTCGTCGACGGGCGGGGCGTCCAGCGGGCCGAGTTCAGCGGTGAGCCGGTCGCGCAGCGCGGCGAGCCGGCGGCGCAGCACCGCCGGGGTGCGGCAGTCCGCCACCCGGGGCGCCTCGTCGGCGTGGGCGAGCCCGTACGCGACGGCCTCGCCCACCCCCAGCCCGCAGGAGCCGTGCCGGTCGGCTCCCCGGGCCAGCTCGCGGGCCCGGTTTGCGGCCCGGTGGTACGGGGTGGCCAGCAGCGCCTCCCCGTCGACGGTGAGCCGGTCGAGCGCGTCGGGCACGCCCACCGTGGTGAGGTGGTCGGCCTCGGCGGCCAGGGCGAGCGGGTCCACCACCACGTGCCGGGACAGGTGGGTCCGCACGCCGGGGCGGAAGGTGCCCGCCCCGAACTGCGCGAACGTGTGGTGCCGCCCGTCGTGCAGGACGACGTTGTGCGCCGCCTGCGCGCCCCCGTTGAAGCGGATCACCGTGTGGACGGGCCGGGTGGCGCAGAGCCAGTCCACGACGGTGCCCTTGCCGGCGTCGCCGTAGCCGAGGTCGACCACCAGCACGTGGTTCACAGCCGGGTCACTCCCCGGGGAGCGACCGGCGTCGACGAACCCGGCACGACCGGCGTCGACGAACCCGGCGCGGGCGGCGTCGACGGCGCGGGCAGCGTGTCCACCTGGTCGCGGGGGCCCCGGCCGAGGCGGGCCAGCGCCTTCGACACGGTGCCGGTGGCCGTCGAGCCGGCCTTCTTGAGGTCGGCCAGGCCCTGGTCCAGGTCGACGGCCTGCTCGCCGAGCCCGACGGTGAGCGCGATGGTCTCGCAGACCGCGTCGAGGTCGTCGAGCACGACGGCGTTCTGCCCGAGCAGGTCGCGCCAGAAGTCCAGCACCTTCGCGTTGCCGGCGTAGTGGCTGCCGGCGGGGAGCAGGTAGTAGGTGTCCCAGCGCCGGGTCACCTCGTCGACGATCTGCCGCAGCGGCACGTCCTCGCCGAGGTCGTCGCCGATGAGCGGGCTCACCTGCCGCCGGTCCACCCGGGGGTAGGCCAGCTCGTCGCCGATGATGAACAGGTAGCCGCGCCGGCCCCGCTTCTCCCAGGAGTCGGTGGCGGTGCGCCGGGCCATGAAGTACATGGCCAGCTCGTACGACTCGGTCATCTGTCCGCCGCCGCCGCCCTCCAGCACGATCCGGCCGAGGTCGTCGTCCATCCGGTTGTCCGACTCGAACTGGCCGACCTGCAACGGCACCCGGTCGCAGGTGGCGTCGCCGATCGCGCCGAACATGATCTGCGGGTCGCGGGCGTACCCCTGGCGGAGCAGGAGCCCGAGCAACTGCGGCAGCTTGGTCTGGAGGGTGCGGGGCACGTGCCCCATGGAGCCGGTGACGTCGAACAGCACCGAGATCGCGGTCGACTGGGGGTGCTCGGCCGAGTCGCGGCTCTCCCGGGTCGCGCCGAGCGGGTCGAGCGCGGGGTGCACCTTGCGCGCCCCGCTGTCGCTGTACGCGAACGCGCTCTTGCCGGTGGTCCGGCGGTACCGGTCGGCGGCGTCGTACACGTCGGTTGACCACATTCCACTGCCCATGGCAGCCTCCCTAGGGGTTGCGGGTGAAGGGGTTGAGGGTGAAGGGCCGGAAGGTGCGCGGCCCGTACAGCCGCTCCAGCACCTCGTCCAGTTCGCGCAGCAGTCGCCACGCGTCGTCGGGCCGGGACCGCAGCGCCGGGCGGCGGCAGCCGTGGGCGAAGGCGCGCAGCTCGCGCGGGGACCGGTCGCCCATCAGCCACGCCATGCACGCGGCGGCCATCGCCAGGTCGGTGCCCGGCCCGGCGGGCCGCCGCGCGGCGACCTCGGGCGGGTACCAGTCCTCGTGGCCGGGCACCAGCGCCGGGATCGCGCCGCCGGCGGTCACGGAAAAGCACCAGTCGACGAGCACCACGCCGTGCCCGTCCGGCTCGATCAGCACGTGCCGGGGCAGCACCGCGCCGTGCACCACGCCGGCCCGGTGGGCCAGGCCCAGGGCGACCAGCAGCCGCCGCCACATCCAGGCCGTGTCCCGGCCGTCCAGCCCGTCGGGGTACGCGCGGCGCGCCTCGTCGAGGCTGTGCAGGCCCGGCGCGGTGGCCAGCACGCTGATCCGCCGTTCCGCCCCGGTCGCCGGGTCCCGGTGCCGGAGGGTGTCGACGAGCCGGGGCACGTACGGCAGGTAGCGGGGGTCGCCCCGCTCCTCGATGGTGCGCAGGGCGTCCTGCTCGCGGGCCATGAGGTCGTTGTCGGCGGGGTCGCGGGGCAGCTTGAGCAGCCGGTTCGCCCCGACGTCGTACAGGTCGGCGAGGTCTCCGGTGTGCGCGAGTGGGCCGAGCCGGTGCCCGCCGAGGACGATCGGGTCGGCGCTGGCCCGCCCGGCCCGCCACCGGGTGGTGACGTGGACGAACGCGTCGGTGGCGGCGGCGCGTACCGCCGGGTCGAGCGCGCCCAGCCGGTCGGGGTGCAGGGCCGCGACCAGCTCGCGGTAACGGTGGGCCGACGCGTCGGCGCCGAACAGGTCGGCGTCGGTGCGGGCGGCGGCGACCAGCCGGATCGCCTCGTCGGTGTTCACCGCACCGTCTCCTCCCGGGCGGGGCGCAGCAGCGCCGGGTGCAGCAGCCGGGCGTCCCCGGCCCGGTAGAGCTTGGCCCGGGGGCCGCCGCGCGTGCCGCCGCGTTCGGTGCTCGCGCCGGTGCTCTCCACGAGGCCGGGCACGGAGAGCACCTTGCGGTGGAAGTTGCCGGGGTGCAGCGGGTGCCCCCAGACCGTCTCGTAGACGGCGCGCAGCTCCGTGATGGTGAACTCGGTGTCGAGGAAGCGGGTGGCCAGCGGGGTGTATTCCAGCTTGGACCGGGCCCGCTCCAGCCCGTCGTCGATGATCCGGGTGTGGTCGAAGGCGAGCTGCCGGCTGCTCAGCGCGGTCACCGGCAGCCAGATCGCGTCGTCGGCGTCGCTGCCGGCGGCCGGGTCGGGCAGGTCGGGGGCGAACGCGAGGTACGCCACCGAGACGATCCGCATCCTCGGGTCCCGGTCGGGGTCGCCGTAGCTGCCGAGCTGTTCCAGGTGGACGCGGCGCAGCCGCTCGCCGCCGAGGCCGGTCTCCTCGGCCAGCTCCCGGCGGGCACCGGTCGCCAGGTCCTCGTCGGGGCGGACGAATCCGCCGGGCAGTGCCCAGTGCCCCTCGAACGGCGGCGCGCCCCGACGGACGAGCAGCAGGTGCAGCGCGTCGGACCGGACGGTCAGGGCGACCACGTCGACGGTGACGGCGACCGCCGGGTAGGCCCGGGGGTCGTAGGCGGCGAGGAACTCCTGCTCGTTCACGGCGTCTCTCTCACTCTGAGAACATCTCAATGTGAGAACAACCTAGCGCACGAAAGAGTGAATGCCAACCCCTCGCGCCGAAGCCGACCGGCGCCTCCTCCGCTCAGAGGCTGACGATGGTCCACTGGTTGTTGGTGTTGGCATTGGCGGTCCACATGCCCACGGTGGAGCCGGCGGCGGTCCGTCCCATGCCGTCGAGGGCGGTGCCGGTGCCCCGGTTGACGATCTGGAATCGGCCGTTGCCCAGGCTGCTCAGGTGCCACTGCTGGTTGTTGCCGCCGTTCCACGGCGCCTGCCGGGCGTCGGCGCCGTTGGTGGTGTTGCCCCAACTGTCGACGACCATGCCGTTGGTGCGGTTGACGATCCGGTGGTAGCCGCCGCCGAGGTCGACCAGCTGCCAGTGCAGGTTGGTGGAGCCGTCCCAGTTCCACTGCTTCAGCACCGATCCGGAGCTGACGTTCCCGCCGCTGTCGAGGACGAGGCCGGTGGTGACGTTGGCGATCCGCACGAAGCCGGTGGGGGTGCCGCCGCCGGTGTTCCAGTAGACGTTGTAGTTGATGCCGTGTGCGTCGTAGAACGGGATCAGGTTGACGGTGGACCCGTTGGCGGTCGCGGTGAACGCCAACGAGTTGGTGCTGGTCCGGGTGATCGACGAGGTGGTCAGCGACGGCGGCGCGGAAAGGGTGGCGTTGCCGTAGTTGCCGGCCAGGACGACCGGGCCGTACGTGATGGCGCCGATGCCCGGGTTGTCCACGGTGGCCCGGACGACGGCCTGCATCGGCAGGCGGACGGTGACGGTGTCGCCGGAGGTCCACCCCCGGGTGACGGTGGCGTAGCTACCGGGGGTGGTGGCGACGTCCTGGGCGACGCCGTTGACGCTGATCGTGGCGGCGGTGGCCCAGCCGGGAATGCGGACGCGCATCGACCACGAGCCGCTGACCTTGCCGCTGACCTGGAGAGTGGTGGTGTCACTGGCCGGGTAGGAGGTGGTCTGGGTGACCGTGATGCCGCGCTGGGTCCAGTTGAGCACCGAGGGCGCGAACAGGTTCACGATCAGCGTGGTGTCGGCGTGGAAGTAGATGGAGTCGGCCAGCTTGGTCTGCATCTCCAGGCCGGTGCCCTGGCAGCACCAGAACGAGTTGTAGTCGGTGCTGTAACCGGGGTTGAGGGGCACGACGCCACGGCGGGCTCCGGGATTGAGCGGCGTGAAGTAGCAGACGTGCCCGTGGCTGTCGGCCGGGTTCTGTTCGCCGATCATCTGGTTGGACAACGCCCGTTCGAAGTAGTCGAACAGGTCGGCGCGCTCGGGCTGGAGCGTGAACAGCTCCCGGGTGAGCTTGAGCATGTTGTACGTGTTGCAGTTCTCGCAGGTGTCGTCCGTCAGGAACGCCGCGATCGCGTTGGGCGCCTTGAAGTGCTCCCGCACGCTGTTGCCGCCGATCACGTAACTGTGCCCGTCGACGGTGAGGCTCCACGCGTTGGTGGCGATGTCGCGGTACCGGGCCGTGCCGGTGGCCTTGTACTCCCGGGCCGCGCCGATCCACTTCGGGACCTGGGTGTTGGCATGCAGGCCATCGAGCCGGTCGGAGTTGGCGGCCAACGGGTCCAACACGACGGCGTGGTCGAACCGCTGTGCCGCCGTCAACCAGCGGATGTCACCGGTCTGCTGGTAGAGGTCGGTCAGCACGGCGCCCATGCCGCCGAACTCGTTGTTCAACACCGACTGCATCTGCGAGTAGCCCAGTCGGCCGGTGCGCCAGTCCACCCAGCCGGCCTTGCTGGTGAGCACGGTCAGCGCCTGGCTGTTGCCGGTGAGCTGGTATTGGTCGAGCAGGCCCGCCATGATCTTGTGCAGGGTGTACCAGGGTGCCCAGACCCCCTGGCCGCTCTCCAGCCGGTCGAAGAAGTTCTCGGGGAAGGCGGAGAGGTAGCCGGCCCGGTATCCCCGGCCCGGTGACGCCGCCTGGCAGGCGGCCAGCGCGTTGACCAGGTAGTCGCCTTTGGCCTTGTAGGTGGCGTCGTCCGTGATCGCGTACGCCTGCGCCAGCCCCGAGAGCAGGTGTCCCATGCTGTGCCCGCGCAGCTCCATGCTCGGTGCCTCCCAGCCCCCGACCGGCTGGGCGGAGCTGGCGATCCCGACGTTGGTGCGGAACGTGTGCAGCAGGCGATCCGCGTCGATGAACCGCAGGTAGGCGAGTGTCCGGTTCTGATTGTCGAGCCATCGGCCGGCGGTGAGCCGTGCCTGACCGGGCGCGAAGGGAAATGCCGAGACGCCGAGGTCCGGGCGGGCGGGGGCCGCTGCGGCACTCTCCGGCGCTGCCGCCACTGCCGCGGCTCCCCCGACCAGAGCAGCCGGGATGGCGCTGGCTGCCCGCAGCAGGGTGCGGCGATCGACGGCCGGTCCGGGCAGTGGCGGATTCCGCTTCATCTTGATCCTCACTGTGCTGGCGACGACCGGCTACGCGACACAACACAGATTACATCAATAAACGTCTATTGATTCGGGTTGTCTCTGGACACGTCAGGGGACAGCCGGCAGTGCG
Organism: Micromonospora sp. NPDC057141; assembly: GCF_042670805.1. NCBI lineage: Bacteria > Bacillati > Actinomycetota > Actinomycetes > Micromonosporales > Micromonosporaceae > Micromonospora > Micromonospora sp. NPDC057141. The sequence goes on from NZ_JBHUVA010000008.1 coordinate 18,981, forward strand.
TCGGGGGTGCCCACCGCGCCGCCGGCCCCCGCACCCGCAAGCGGCTGGAGGCCCTCGCCGCCGAGGAGCGGACCGTGCGCCGCTCAGGGCGTCGCCTGGCGCACGGAGCCCGCCAGGTGCGGCCGGCCGGTCCGCGCGTCGTGCAGGGCGAACTCCCAGGCCGGGCCGTCGGCGACACCGGTGGCAGCACCGTCGGCGGTGGCGGCGAAGGCCACCGTGGACGGCAGCGGCACCGGCAGCTTGAACGCCACCTCGACCGTGTACGCCTCCGGCAGCCGGCTCTCCAGGGCGGCCAGGCAGCGGGCCTTGCTCCACATGCCGTGCGCGATGGGGCGGGGGAAGCCGAACAGCCGCGCCCCCAGCCGGGACGTGTGGATCGGGTTGTGGTCGCCGGAGACCCGGGCGTAGTCGGTGCCCACCTGCGGCGTCACCCGCCAGTGGGCGGTGGCGGCCGGCGGGACGGGCCGCTCACCCCGGTCGCGCCGCTCGCCGCCGCCGGCCGTGCGCTCCCTGCCGAGGTACGTCGACACGCCGCGCCACACCTCCGCCCCGCCGACCGCCCCGACCAGCACCACGTCGACCTGCCGCCCCCGGTCGTGCGGGCGCAGGTGCTCCGCGTACGCGCGGAGGTCCAGCGCCTCGCCGGCCTCGACCGGCCGGCGCACGGTGATCCGGTTGGCCACGTGCACCAGCCCGACCAGCGGCAGCGGGAACTCCGGCGCGGTCATCAGCCGCAGCGCCAGCGGAAACCCCAGCACGTGCGGGTACGTCCCCGGCAGCCGGTCGGCCAGCCGGAACCCGCAGACCCGGTCGTAGTCGGCCAGGTGCGCCCGGTCGACGGCGACCCCCGCGACGGCCAGCTCGACCTGCGGCAGCGCGTCGCCCCGGCGGCGACCCGCCCCGGGCAGCGCCCCGAGCAGGGCCCGCCGGTAGAGCGGGCCGGCCTGCGGCAGCCGGGGCAGCTCCAGCAGGGCCCGACCCTGCGTGTCCGCGCCGGTCATCACGCCCCCAGCAGGCTCTGGCCGCAGACCCGGACGACGTTGCCGCTGACCGCGCCGCTGGCCGGCCAGGCCAGCCAGCCGATGGTCTCGGCGACGTCCACGGGCAGGCCGCCCTGGGCCATGCTGTTCATCCGGCGGCCCGCCTCCCGGACGACGAGGGGGATGCGGGCGGTCAGCCGGGTCTCGATGAACCCGGGGGCGACCGCGTTGACGCTGATCCCGCGCCCGCGCAGCGCCGGGGCGAGCGACTGCACCAGGCCGATCACCCCCGCCTTGGAGGTGGCGTAGTTGGTCTGGCCCCGGTTGCCGGCGATCCCGGCGATCGAGGAGACCGACACGATCCGGCCGCCGGCCGGGATCAGCCCGCGCTCCAGCAGCACGTCGTTGATCCGCTCCTGGCTGGACAGGTTCACGTCGATGACGCTGTCCCACCGGTCGGCGTCCATCCGGCCCAGCGTCCGGTCCCGGGTGATGCCGGCGTTGTGCACCACCACGTCGACCCGGCCGTGCCGGGACGCGAGGTGGTCGGCGAGCCGGGTGGGGGCGTCGGGGGCGGTCAGGTCGAGCTGCACGGCGGTCGCGCCGATCTCGTTGGCGACCCCGGCCAGCTCGTCCCCGGCGGCCGGGATGTCGAGCGCGACGACCTGCGCGCCGTCGCGGGCCAGCACCCGGGCCAGGGCCGCACCGATGCCCCGGGCCGCCCCGGTGACCAGGACGACCTGGCCGTCGAGCGGTCGGTCCCAGTCGGCCGGCGGCCCGGCCGCGCCGGCACCGACCCGGACCACCTGCCCCGAGACGTACGCCGAGCGGCCGGAGAGCAGGAACCGCAGGGTGGCCTCCAGGCCGGTGGCCGTGCCGGCGTCGCCATGCGCCGTGACGTGCACGAGTTGGGCGGTGACGCCCCGGCCGAACTCCTTGCCGATGCTGCGGGTCAGCCCTTCGATTGCCCGCTGGGCGGTCGCCTCGCGCGGCGTGCCGCACTCGTCGGGCGGGGTGCCGAGCACGACCACCCGGCCGCTGGGCAGCACCGCGCGGGCGCGCGGGTGGAAGAAGTCGTAGAGCTGGCGCAGGCCGGTGGAGTCGGTGACGCCGGTGGCGTCGTACACCAGGGCCCCGAAGCGCTCCTGTGCCTCGGCGGTGGCGGGATCGCGCAGCTCGACCCCGGCGGCGGTCAGGATCTTGCCGACCGGCCCGGCGAGCCGGCCGCCGGTGGCCGAGCCGAGCAGGGCCGGCCCGGGGAGCAGCGGGTCCCCCGGGGTGTGCCGGCGCAGTCGTGGCGGGTCGGGCAGCCCCAGGCGCTTGACCAGCGCGCGGCCGGCCCCCGATCGGACGAAGCTCGCGTACCTGTCGGTCATAGGCGTAGCCTACTGGCCAGTAGGTTGTGGGCAAGCCCTGAACTGGAGGCGGGATCGTGCAGAGCATCCGGCGGGTCGCGGTCATCGGCGGCAACCGCATCCCCTTCGCCCGGTCCAACTCCCGGTACGCCAGCGCGTCCAACGCCGACATGCTCGGCGCGGCCCTCGACGGGCTCGTCGCGCGGTTCGGGCTGGCCGGGCAGCGGGTCGGCGAGGTCGTCGCCGGGGCGGTGCTCAAGCACTCCCGGGACTTCAACCTCACCCGCGAGGTGGTGCTCGGCTCGAAGCTCGACCCGCGTACCCCGGCGTACGACATCCAGCAGGCCTGCGGCACCGGCCTGGAGGCGGCGATCCTGGTCGCCAACAAGATCGCCCTCGGGCAGCTCGACGTCGGCATCGCCGGCGGGGTCGACACCACCTCCGACGCCCCGCTCGCCGTCAACGAGGAGCTGCGGCGCACCCTGATCCGGCTCAACTCCGCCCGCACCCTCGGCGAGCGGCTGAAGATCGCGGCGAAGCTGCGCCCGCTCCAGCCGTTCCAGCCGGAGATCCCGCGCAACGCGGAGCCGCGCACCGGGCTGTCGATGGGCGAGCACGCCGCCCGCACCGCCCTGCGCTGGAACGTCGACCGGCAGGCCCAGGACGAGCTGGCGCTGCGCTCCCACCAGCGGCTCGCCGCCGCGTACGAGCGGGGGTTCTTCGACGACCTGGTGACCCCCTACCTGGGGCTGACCCGGGACCAGAACCTGCGCCCCGACACCACGCTGGAGAAGCTCGGCTCGCTCAGGCCGGTCTTCGGCCACCGGGGCCCGGACGCCGAGCAGGCGACCATGACCGCCGGCAACTCCTCCCCGCTCACCGACGGCGCGTCCACCGTGCTGCTCGCCTCGGAAGAGTGGGCGGCCGAGCGCAACCTGCCCGTGCTCGCCTGGTTCTCCTGGTCGGAGACGGCCGCCGTCGACTTCGTGCACGGCGACGAGGGCCTGCTGATGGCCCCCGCGTACGCCGTGCCCCGGATGCTGGCCCGGGCCGGGCTGACGTTGCAGGACTTCGACTACTACGAGATCCACGAGGCGTTCGCCTCCCAGGTGCTGGCCACCCTCGCCGCCTGGGAGTCGCCGGAGTTCTGCAAGGACCGGCTCGGCCTGGACGCCCCGCTCGGGTCGATCGACCGGGACCGGCTCAACGTGAACGGCTCGTCCCTGGCCGCCGGCCACCCGTTCGCCGCGACCGGCGGGCGGATCGTCGCCACGCTGGCCAAGCTGCTCGCGCAAGCCGGCTCCGGACGGGGGCTCATCTCGATCTGCGCGGCCGGCGGCCAGGGGGTCACGGCGATCCTGGAGCGCTGACGCGCTGACCCGTCGCCGCCCGCCCGCCAGCTGCCGAGCGAGCGACGTTCACCGAGCGTTCAGCTCGGCGTGTGGCTGTGGTGACCTCGGGCCGGAATGGTGACCGGCGATGGACATCAGCGCAGCCGGGGCACCGGACCTGTCCGTGGTCGTCCCCATGTACAACGAGCAGGACGTCGTCGCGGTGTTCGTCGAACGGCTGCGGCCGGTGCTCGACGGCACCGGCACCACGTACGAGGTGGTCGCCGTCGACGACGGCAGCCGGGACGCCACGGCCCGGCTGCTGCTCGACCACGCCCGCTCCTGGCCCCAGCTGCGGGTGGTCCGGCTGCGCCGCAACAGCGGCCACCAGGCCGCCCTCACCGCAGGGCTGCACCGGTCCCGGGGGCGCTGGGTGGTCAGCATCGACGCCGACCTCCAGGACCCGCCCGAGGTCATCCCCGAGATGCTGGCCACGGCCCGCGAGCGGGGCGTCGACGTCGTGTACGGGGTGCGCGCCGACCGGAGCACCGACACGCCGTTCAAGCGGGGCACCGCCGGCCTGTACTACCGGCTGATGCGCCGCATCGTCGGCGCGGACCTGCCCGCGCAGGCGGGCGACTTCCGGCTGGTCAGCCGGGACGTGGTGGAGGTGCTGCGCCGGCTGCCCGAGCGCACCCCGGTCTACCGGCTGCTGGTGCCCTCGCTGGGCTTCGCCGCCGCCGAGGTGCGCTACTCCCGGGCGGCGCGGGCCGCCGGGGAGACGAAGTACCCGCTGCGCCGGATGATCGCGCTCGCCTGGGACAGCACGGCGAACTTCACCGCCGCGCCGCTGCGGATCGCCACCTGGCTCGGCGTGGTCAGCTTCGCGGCCTGCCTGGTGCTGGCCGTCCTCGGCCTGGTCGCGTACGCCGACGGCGCGACCATCCCGGGCTGGACCTCGCTGTTCGTGGCGGTGCTGCTGTTCAGCGCCGTCCAGCTCATCTGCCTGGGCCTGCTCGGCGAGTACGTCGGCCGCATCTACCGCACCGTGCAGGACCGCCCCACCCACCTCGTCGGCTTCGACTCCGCCGAGATCCCCGACCCGCCGGACGCGCCCGGCTTCGAGTCGACCGGCGTAGGCGCCGCGCCGGCCGTGGCGGTCGCGGGTGGCCAGGCCGGTGACTGAACCGGCGGTGCTGACGCGGGGCGCGGTGGCCCGGGAAGCGCCCGCGACGCGGGGCGTAGCGGCGGGTCGGGGTGGGGCGGCGGCCCGCCGGGTCGCGGCGGCCCTCGCCTGGTCGGCGGTGCTCGCGGCGCTGGTCGCCGGCTTGTGGTGGACGGGCACCCCGGGCGGCGACATCGCCCGGTACGTCGCCTACTGGGCGCTCGCCCTGGTGCTGCCCGGCACGCTCGTGCACCGGGCGCTGCGGGGCGGCCGGGGCAACCTGCCCGAGGACCTGGGCTACGGCGCGGCGGTCGGCCTGCTGCTGGAACTCGCCGCCTGGGCGCTCGCCACCGCCACCGGCACGCAGCCGGCGCTGCGCTGGTGGCCGGTCCCGGTGCTGGTGATCTTCGTCGTGGTGCCCCGGCTGCGCCGGCACTGGCGGATCGCCCGGCCCCGGCCGCTGCCGCTGCGCTGGACGCTGGCGGTCGCCGGGGTGCTGGTCCTGTTGGTGGCGTGGCTGGCGGTGGGCTGGCGGGCGAACCCGCTGCCGCCGGTGGACCACGTCTACTACCAGGACCTGCTCTACCACCTCGGGCTGGTGCACGAGCTGACCCGGGACATGCCCTTCGAGCTGCCGCAACTGGCCGGGGAACCGCTGCGCTACCACTACCTGGTCGACGCGCACCTGGCCAGCGCCAGCATGATCACCGGTACGGAACCGGCGACGATCCTGCTCCGGCTGTGGCTGGCGCCGGTCGCCGCGACGGCAGTCGTCGTCACCGCCGGGCTGGCCCGAGACCTCAGCGGACGCTGGTGGGCCGGCCCGGTCGCCGCCGCGACGGCGTACCTTGGGGTGTCGCTCTCCCTCGGCTCCGCCGCGACGGCCAGCGGCATGCTCCCGCTGTCCGTCGAGAGCCCCTCGCAGACGTACCTGCTGCCCCTGCTCCTGCTGCTCACCGGCGTGTGCGCGGACGTGGTGCGCGGCCGGCGGCCCGGCCCGGGCTGGGCGCTCGTGCCGGCGGCGGGCCTGGCCGTCGCCGGGGCCAAGTCCAGCGGCCTGCCCCCGCTCATCGCCGGCGTGGCGCTGGCCGGGGTGGTCGTCGGCTGGCGGGCCCGCCGGGTCCCGTGGGCGGTCGGGGCGCTCCTCGCGGTGCTGGTCGCGGCCATGGCCGTCGGATACCGGCTCTTCGCCGGAGGCGGCGCGGGCGTGCTCTCCCCGCAGGTGTTCGGGGTGCTGCGGTTCACCACGCCGTGGCGGGAGACCGTCGGCGCGGGCGGGGGCATCGCGGCCGGCGGCCTGCTGCCGCCGGGACTCGCGGCGGCCGGCGGCGCCGGTTGGCTCTTCGCGCTCGCCGTGCTGGGCTGGTGGCTGGTGCTCCAGGCGCCCCGGTTCGTCGGCGTGCTGCTCCTGGCCCGCCGGGGCACCCGGGTCGACCCGGCGGCGTGGCTGCTGGCCGGGGCGCTGCTGGCCGGGGCCGGTGGCGCCTGGTCCTTCTTCCATCCGTCGGTCAGCCAGCTCTACTTTTTCATGGCGGTGGTCCCGTTCGGGGCGCTGCTGACCGCATGGCTGTTGGCCGAGGTGCGCCCGTGGTGGCCGGTCGTGGCGGTCGCCGCGACGGTGGGAGCGGCGGCCCAGTGGCTGCTCGACCCGCTGGCCCCGCCCGAGCGGACCCGGCGGGCCTGGCTGTGGGCGATGGCCGTGCCGGCGGGCCGGGTGCTGCTCCTGGCCGGCGTCGCCGCGCTGCTGGCCGTCCTGCTCAGTAGGCTGCGCCCCCGACGCGACCGGGGCCCGGTGTTGGCCGGGGCCCGGCTCCCGGCGGTCCCGCGGCCTCGGGCCGCGACGGGGCCCGGGGATGAGCAGACGGCGGGGGCGTCGTGGCGGGCCCGGGCGGCGGTGGCCGGGGCGGTCGCCGCGCTCTGCGGGGCGAGCGTGGCCAGCGGCCTGGAGTGGACCGCGCGCCGGGTCGGGGACCCGCCCCGGCCGCTCACCGCCGCTGAACGGCCCTGGGCGATCACCCGGGACGAGGCGCGGGCCGCCCTCTGGCTGGACACCCACGCCGGCCCGGAGGACGTGGTGGCCACCAACGTGCACTGCCGGCCGGTGTCGACCGTCGCGCACTGCGACGCGCGGGCCTTCTGGGTGAGCGGGCTGGGCGGCCGGCGGGCGCTCGTGGAGAGCTGGGGCTACACGGACGAGGCCCTGGCCGGGCACGCGCGCGACGGCTTCTCGTACCCCCGGCAGCCCGCACCCGACCCGGAGCTGTTCGCCCGCAACGAGCGGCTGTTCACCGCGCCGACCGCCGAGGAACTGGACCGGGTGCGCCGCGAGGACGGCGTCCGGTGGCTGCTCGCCGACTCGGCCGCCGGCCCGGTGTCGCCGGAGCTGGCCCGGCTCGCCGAGGTGGGATTCGTCGCCGGCCCGGTGACCGTGTACCGGCTCCGCTGACCGATCCCTTCCGGTAGAAAGCGCACGAAACCTGACGTTCGGCGTTCGACCTCCCGAAGATGAGGGCAGCTCTCCCTGTCCTTTTTCTGGAGGTTTGACGTGAAACTGCCTCGTTGGGCCGTGGCGGCTCTCTCCGGCGTGGCCCTGGCCCTGCTTCCCGCCGCGGCGGCCCAGGCCGCCCCGACCGTTGCCGACCGCTCCTCCACCGCCGCCGGTCTCCGGGGCTTCGGGGGCACCGGGGCCGGCGCCGGCTTCTGGGGCTCCGGCGACGTCGCCCCCACCGGCCCCGCCCAGCCGCAGCCGCCCGTGGGCGACAGCCTGTGCCACCCCGGCGTCCCGCCGAACGCGCCGCAGACCACCCAGTTCTACGACAACAACCCGCTCCTCGGCCCCGCCACGCTGCCCACCGAGTCGCCGGTCGGCCCGCTGCTCGCCGGCTACCAGCGCTTCGGCGGGCTCACCCAGGCCGAGTTCCTCCAGCAGTACGGCAACGCCACCCAGACCGCGTACGTCTACCCGCCCGCGAACGGCTTCGTCCTCGGGCCCGACGGCCGGCCGATCAAGGCGAAGCAGACGCTGCTGCCCGGGTACCGGCTCGACCGCTTCGGCTTCCCCGGCGGCGTGTTCCTCGCCCCACTCGGCACCCCGTTCAGCGCCCGGTCGTTGCCGCCGTCCAATCTGAACACGCCGGCCGACGCGCCACTGGCCAACTACCACGTCTACTGCGTGGTCGAGCCCTTCCCGGTGGACGCCGGGCCGATCGCCCCGTGGTTCGCCCAGCCGGGGATGGGCACCCAGTTCCAGCTCGACCCGGCGTACCTGCCGGCGGCCGGGGGCAACCTGAACATCACCTGGTTGCTCGCGCACGGTTTCCTGGTGGAGGAGAACCTGACCGTGGTGCCGTGCGCCGTCCCGCTCCAGCGCGGCGGCGTCCCGGCCGGCTGCTGACGAGGGGTTTCCCCGCTGACGACGGACCGAGTGGAACGGAGGCCGGGCGTGGACCGGCACCAGGTACGCGCCGCACTGCTGGCGGCCGGGTTGTCCCCGGACGCCTTCGCGATCGAGGGCGTGCACGAGCACGTGCCGGTCCCGCCCGACTTCTGGTTCCTGCGGCGCGCGCCCGACGGACGCTGGGAGATCGGCCTGTATGAACGCGGGACGCACGACGTCCGCCAGGCGTACGACTCCGAACAGGCCGCCGCCGCCGGCCTATACACGGCGCTGACGGGTCGGCCCGCTCCGGCCGACCCGGCGTACGGGAGAATGAGGCACGTGACGACGATCCCGAACGTGCTCGCCCACCGGTACGCCTCGCCCGAACTGGTCGCCCTCTGGTCGCCGGAGGAGAAGGTACGGATGGAACGGCGGCTCTGGCTCGCCGTACTCCGCGCCCAGCGGGACCTCGGCGTGGCCGTCCCCGACGGCGTGGTCGAGGCGTACGAGCGGGTGCTCGACGACGTCGACCTGGCCTCGATCGCCGAGCGTGAGCGGGTCACCCGGCACGACGTGAAGGCCCGGATCGAGGAGTTCGGCGCGCTCGCCGGGCACGAGCACGTGCACAAGGGGATGACCTCCCGGGACCTCACCGAGAACGTCGAGCAGCTCCAGGTCCGGGCGTCGCTGGAGCTGGTCCGGGACCGGGTGGTGGCCACCCTCGCCCGGCTCGCCCGGCTCGCCAACGAGCACTCCGGCCTGGTCCTGACCGGCCGGTCGCACAACGTCGCCGCGCAGGCCACCACGCTGGGCAAGCGCTTCGCGTCGGCTGCCGAGGAGCTGCTGATCGCGTACGAGCGGCTGGACGACCTGATCAACTGGTATCCGCTGCGCGGGATCAAGGGTCCGGTCGGCACCGCCGCCGACCAGCTCGACCTGTTCGACGGCGACGCCGACAAGGTGGCCGAGCTGGAGCGCCGGGTCGCCGAGCACCTCGGCTTCGCCCGGGTGCTGGACAGCGTCGGCCAGGTCTACCCGCGGTCGATCGACCTGGCGGTGCTCGCCGCGCTGGCCCAGGTCGCCGCCGCGCCGTCGTCGCTGGCCACCACGATCCGGCTGATGGTCGGCCAGGAGCTGGTCACCGAGGGCTTCAAGCCCGGCCAGGTGGGCTCCAGCGCGATGCCGCACAAGATGAACACCCGGTCCAGCGAGCGGGTGAACGGCTTCGCGGTGATCATCCGGGGTTACCTGTCGATGGTCGGCGAGCTGGCCGGCGACCAGTGGAACGAGGGGGACGTCTCCTGCTCGGTGGTCCGCCGGGTGGCGCTGCCGGACGCGTTCTTCGCCGCCGACGGGCTGTTCCAGACGTTCCTCACCGTGCTGGACGAGTTCGGGGCGTACCCGGCGGTGGTCAACCGGGAGCTGGAGCGCTTCCTGCCCTTCCTGGCCACGACGAAGATCCTGGTCGCGGCGGTGCGGCGGGGCGTCGGCCGGGAAGCGGCGCACGAGGCGATCAAGGAGCACGCGGTCGGCGTGGCGCTGGCCATGCGGGAGCGGGGCGCCACCGAGAACGACCTTTTCGACCGCCTCGCCGCCGACGCCCGCCTGGGCCTGTCCCGCGCCGACATCGACGCCCTGGTCGCCGACCGCACCGCCTTCGTGGGCGCCGCCGGGGCCCAGGTCGACCGGGTGACCACCCGCATCGCCAAGATCGTCCTGACCCACCCCAGGGCGGCCACCTACACCCCACCCCCCATCCTCTGACCCCTCACGGGTTGCGGGTGGGGGTTTCGGCGGCCGAGGAGAGGTCGGGGGCGCTGGCCGGCTCGGCGATGCCCCCCGGGGCCTCGGCGATTGCCGGGTCGTGGGCCGTTTCGGCGGCGATCATCGGCTGGTCCGGGGGCATGACGTCCGGGGTCTTGGCGGCCACGATGACGGCGGTGCCGTACGCGCAGATCTCCATCCACATCTCGCCGCAGTCCCGGCTGTCGAAGCGCATGCCGATCACGGCGTTCGCGCCGAGGCGGCGGGCCTCCTCGCCGAGGCGGGCCACCGAGTCCGTACGCCAGCGGGTCAGGTTGTCCGGCGCCATGGGGTCGTACGCGCCGCCGCGGAGGTTCTTCACCCCCTCGCGGTACGGGTTGCGCGTCCTGGCCGTCGAGGACACCACTTCGCCGAGGATCTGGCGGATCTCGTAGCCGGGCAGTTGATCCGTCGTCACGACCAGCACGTTCTGATGCTGTCGCACCGGCGGGCGGCCGTTCGTCGGCCGTGGTCACCTGATCGGATGCTGCAAAAGGGGTCGGCGCGGACGGGCGGCGCTCCGCCGACCATCCGCGCCGACGGGGGCGCTAACCGTCAGACACCGGCCACGGAGGTGATCCAGGCCCGGTTGTACGCGACGCTGCCGTAGTTCTGGATGCTCACGCCGTCGGCGGTGGAGGCGACGCCGACCTGCTGGCCGTTGTAGAACTGCGGGCCGCCCGAGTCGCCCCGCCACGCGTTGCCGCTGATCTCGGTGCTCCGGATCGCCTGGCCGCCGTACGCGTCGGTGACGCTGGTGCTGGTCACCCGCACGCTGGCGGTCTTGAGCTGACTGGAGGCGCCGCAGCCGCTGTAGCAGGTCATGCCCCAGCCGTAGATCGTGTTGGTGGAGCTGATCGGCGGGTTGCTGCTGGCCAGCGAGACGGTGGAGGTGCTGACCGCGCTGGAGAGCCGCAGCAGCGCCAGGTCGTAGCGGGTGTAGGAGGCGCTCACGGTGCGGGTGGTGCCGCCCGAGGCGTAGTAGACGCTGCCGATCCGGACGGACATGGTGCCGCTGACGCAGTGCCGGGCGGTGAGCACCCAGGTGGAGGCGATCACGCTGCCGGAGCAGGTGAACGAGCCGTTGCTGAACACGGCGGCGGCCCACGGGGCGGAGGAGACGGTGCCGCCGCCGATGATGGGCTGGGGGCCGGCCGGGGCGGCGGTGGCACCGCTGGTGACGCCGAGGACGCCGGCCAGGGCGGCGCCGGCCACGGCGAGCAGGGAACGGATACGCATCGGGACGTACTCCTTGCCTAGGACCCGGTGTCGCCGGGTCGGTCGTTCCGGCGGGCGCGGGGGTCACCCGCCAGGGCCTCTATTGACCTGTGCCGATGGATACTAGGGGTGGCCACTTCTGGCGGCAAGGGTTTGATCGAGACTGGCCGATGTAACAATTTGGCGACCGTAGGCGTGGTGAACCGCCTGCTCCGGGACGTTTCGCGTGGGATCGGACGCGGTGCGGCCCCGCGTCCCGCCGGTTATGTTGATCACTGCCTGAACTGCGCCCGGCCGGTGCGGCTGAGGCGGTATCTGCCAGGTAGGCTGGCTGCGCTCGCCCGTTGTGGGTCGGCACCCAACTGCGTACACAGTCAGGAGTGCCCAGTGCCTCGCGTCGTCGTCGACGTCATGCTCAAGCCCGAGATCCTCGATCCTCAGGGCCAGGCCGTCGCAAACGCGCTGCCCCGGCTCGGCGTCAGCGACGTCGCCTCTGTCCGGATCGGCAGGCGGATCGAGATCGACTTCACCGGTGAACCGGACCTGGACCGGGCCCGGGAGATCGCCGACAAGCTGCTCGCCAACCCGGTCATCGAGGACTTCACCGTCCGCCTGGTCGAGACCGACGAGACCGCAGGCGCGCACCCGTGACCGCCCGGGTCGGTGTGGTCACCTTCCCCGGCTCGCTCGACGACGGGGACGCGGCCCGGGCCGTCCAGATCGCCGGCGCGGAGCCGGTCCGGCTCTGGCACGGCGACCCGGACCTGCGCGGGGTGGACGCCGTCGTCCTCCCCGGCGGCTTCTCCTACGGCGACTACCTGCGCTGCGGCGCCATCGCCAGGTTCGCGCCGGTGATGGAGACCCTGGTGGACGCCGCCCGGGGCGGCCTGCCGGTGCTCGGCATCTGCAACGGCTTCCAGATCCTCTGCGAGGCCCACCTGCTGCCCGGCGCGCTGACCCGCAACCAGCACCTGCACTTCCGCAACCGCGACCAGGTCCTGCGGATCGAGGCGGCCGGCACGGCGTGGACGAACGCCTTCCAGCCCGGCCAGGAGATCCTGGTCCCGGTCAAGAACGGCGAGGGCTGCTACGTCGCCGACGCCGCCACGCTGGACCAGCTGGAGGCCGAGGGCCGGGTCGTCGCCCGCTATGTCGGCGGCAACCCCAACGGGTCACAGCGCGACATCGCCGCCATCACCAACCCCGCCGGCAACGTGGTCGGCATCATGCCGCACCCCGAGCACGCCGTGGAGGCGCTCACCGGCCCCTCCCTGGACGGCCTCGGCTTCTTCACCTCGGTGCTCAAGCACCTGGTGGGGGCGCCGGCGTGACCGTGCGCGGCACCAACGGTCGGCTCCACCGCCCCCGGGGCGGCGAGCGCAGCGAGGAGAGGTCATGACCACCCATCCGGACCCGGCGGTACGGGAGACCCCGGGCGGCTTCCCGGCCGCCCCGGCGGAGCCCTTCGCGGCCACCGTGGCGCCGCAGGCCGGCCCGGTCGACCCGGCCGCCCGTCCCGGCGAGCCGGTCCACCCCGAGTCGTCCCGGCCCGTCCCGGCCGCCGACTGGGCGCACGGCCTGGACACCGTGCCGCGCGCCGCCGAAACCCCCGAGGAGCTCCAGCCGTACGCCGAGCTGGGCCTCCGCGACGACGAGTACGACCGGATCCGGCAGATCCTCGGCCGGCGTCCCACCCAGGCCGAGCTGGCCATGTACTCGATCATGTGGAGCGAGCACTGCTCCTACAAGTCGAGCAAGGTGCACCTGCGCCAGTTCGGCGAGAAGGCCCCGCCGAGCGACCGGCTGCTGGCCGGCATCGGCGAGAACGCCGGCGTGGTCCAGGTCTCCGACGAGCTGGCGGTGACCTTCAAGGTCGAGTCGCACAACCACCCGAGCTTCGTCGAGCCGTACCAGGGCGCGGCGACCGGCGTCGGCGGCATCGTGCGGGACATCCTCGCCATGGGCGCCCGCCCGGTCGCCGTGATGGACCCGCTGCGCTTCGGCGCGGCCGACCACCCCGACACCGCCCGGGTGCTGCCCGGCGTGGTGGCCGGCGTCGGCGGCTACGGCAACTGCCTCGGCCTGCCCAACATCGGCGGCGAGGTCGTCTTCGACCCCTGCTACCAGGGCAACCCGCTGGTCAACGCGCTCTGCCTCGGCGTGCTGCGGGTCGACCGGCTGCAGAAGAAGGAGGCCACCGGCCCCGGCAACGTCGTGGTGCTGATGGGCGCCCGGACGGGCCGTGACGGCATCGGCGGCGTGTCGGTGCTGGCCAGCGCCACCTTCGACGAGGGCAGCGAGCAGCGCCGACCGTCCGTGCAGGTCGGCGACCCGTTCATGGAGAAGCTGCTGATCGAGGCGTGCCTGGAGCTGTACGACGCCGAGCTGGTCGTCGGCATCCAGGACCTCGGCGGCGCGGGCCTGACCTGCGCGCTCACCGAGACCGCCGCGTCCGCCGGCACCGGCATGCGGGTCTGGCTGGAGCGGGTCCCGCTGCGCGAGGCGTCGATGGAGCCGCAGGAGATCCTGGCCAGCGAGTCCCAGGAGCGGATGCTGCTGGTCGTCGCCCCGGACAAGCTGGAGGCGGTGCTCAAGACCGCCGAGAAGTGGGGCGTCTGGGCCACCGCGATCGGCGAGGTCACCGCGCCGTCGCCGGAGGGCCGTCCCGGCCGCCTGGTGATCACCTGGCGCGACCAGCTCGTCGTGGACGTCCCGCCGGGGTCGCTGGTCGACGACGGTCCGGTCTACGCCCGCCCGATGCGCGAGCCGGCCGACCTGATCCTGCTCCAGGCCGACCGGGCCGAGACGCTGCCCCGGCCGTCGACGCCGGAGGCCCTGCGCGAGACCGTGCTGCGCATGATCGCGTCGCCGAACCTCGCCGACAAGACCTGGGTCACCGAGCAGTACGACCGGTACGTGCTGGGCAACACCGTGCTCGCCCAGCCGGAAGACTCGGGCGTCATCCGCATCGACGAGCGCACCGGCCTCGGCGTGGCCCTGTCGCTGGACGGCAACGGCCGGTACGCCCGCCTCGACCCGTACCACGGCACCAGGCTGGCGCTGGCCGAGGCGTACCGGAACGTGGCCGTGACCGGCGCGAAGCCGATCGCCGTGACCAACTGCCTCAACTTCGGCTCGCCGGAGGACCCGGGCGTGATGTGGCAGTTCGCCGAGGCCGTGCGCGGCCTGGCGGACGGCTGCCTGGAGCTTGGCATCCCGGTGACCGGCGGCAACGTCAGCTTCTACAACCAGACCGGCGCGGCGGCGATCCACCCCACCCCGGTGGTCGGCGTGCTCGGTGTGCTGGACGACGTCGCCAGCCGGGTGCCGATGGGCTTCGTGTCCCGCCCCAGCGGCGACCACGACCAGCTCTTCCTGCTCGGTGAGACGCACGTGGAGCTCTCCGGTTCCGAATGGGCCTGGGTCACCCACGAGCACCTCGGCGGCATCCCGCCGCAGGTCGACCTGGGCCGCGAGCGGCAGCTGGCCGACCTGCTGGCCGAGGCGGCCCGCGTCGGGCACCTCAGCTCCGCGCACGACCTCTCCGACGGCGGCCTCGCGCAGAGCCTGGTCGAGTCCTGCCTGCGGAGTGGGGTCGGTGCGGTGATCGCGGTGCCGGATCAGTTCGCCGGCGGCTCGATGCCGTTCGTCTTCCTGTTCAGCGAGTCGGCCGGGCGGGTCCTGGTGTCGGTGCCGCGCGGCCACGAGAAGGCGTTCACCGCGCTGTGCGCCGAGCGCGGGGTGCCGTGGGAGCTCATCGGGGTCACCGATACGGCAGGTGGCGCCCTGGAGGTGCGCGACCAGTTCCGGATCGGCCTGGACGAGCTGTCCGCCGCGCACACCGCCACGCTGCCCCGGCTCTTCGGCGGCTCCGAGCCGGCCGCCCCGGCCGCACGGCCCGCCGCTGCGGCATCGGCACAGCCCGCCGCAGCGACGCCGGTGGAGCCTGCCGTGGCGACGCCGACACCGCCCGCCGCAGCGCCGGCACCGCCCGCCGACGAGGCAGCGTCGCCCGTTCCGGCCGCCGGGCCGCCCGCCCCGCAGACCACCGGGTCACCGGCCGCGCAGGCGGACGCGGGGACCGGCGCGGAGTCGGCGGTGCCCGGCGAGCCGGTGACCGCCGCCGCGGCTGCTCAGGCCGCCGTCGAAGCCGCCACCGGCCCGTCACCGGACACCGGTGCGGCGCAGCCGACCGACGGTGAGCCGCAGCCGGCCGGGGCCGAGCCGCAGCGGGCCGACGGCGCGGAGGCGACCGACGACTCCGACACCGGTGAGGCTGGTCGGCCTGCCGCGCCCGACCAGCGTTGAGGCGTTGACCGCGACCGTCTTCGCCCAGCCCGGCTCGGGTGCCCGGTTCGACTGGGGGCTGGCCGGCGCGGCGGAACTCGGCCGGGTCTGCGCCGTCCTGGTGGTGGTGGACGTGCTCTCGTTCACCACCGCCGTGGAGGTGGCGGTCGCCCGGGGCATGCGGGTACACCCGTTCCCCTGGGGCGAGCAGGCGGCCGAGTATGCCCGCCGGGTCGGCGCGGTCGCCGCCGTGGGCCGCCGGCAGACGACCCCGGACCAGCCGTGGTCGCTCTCCCCGGCGGCCCTGCGCACCGCGCCGGCCGTCGCCGACCTGGTGCTGCCCTCGCCGAACGGTTCGGCGATCAGCGCCGCCGCCAGCGCCACGGGCCTGCCGGTGGTCGCGGCCTGCCTGCGTAACGCCCGCGCCGTCGGGCGCTGGCTGACCGACCAGGGGTACGGCTCGATCGACGCCCCGGTCGGCGTGGTGGCCTCCGGGGAACGCTGGCCGGACGGTTCCCTCCGCCCGTCCGTGGAGGACCAGCTCGGGGCGGCGTGCGTGCTCGACGCGCTCTCCGGTGTCCCGGGCGGGCTGTCGGTGGAGGCGGCGATGGCGCTGGCCGCGCTCGCCGCCACGCCGGACGTCCCGGCCGCCGTGCGCGGCTGCGTCTCCGGCCGGGAACTCGTCGAGGGCGGCTTCGGCGGGGACGTGGAGGTCGCCGTCCAGGTCGGCGTCTCGGGAGTGGTACCGGTGCTGCGGCAGGGCGTCTTCTCCGCCGCCCGGCTCTGACTGACGTCCAGCTCTGATCGGGCGGCCCACCACCCGCACGTGCTCACAAGGAAGAGCGGATGCCTGCTTCCCGGGCAGCCGCTCTTCCTCGTCGTCTCGGTGGTGCGGGCGGCAACGGCCCGCACCGGTCAGTCGTCCAGCCAGTCCAGCCGGCGGCCGCCCCGGTCCTGCTGCTGCGGCGGCGGGTTGTCGGGCCGGGCCCGGCCCTGCGGCTGGGCCTGGTCGCCGTAGTAGCCGCCGCCCTGCTGCTGGTCGTAGGTGGTCGGCTGCTCGTAACCACGGTCGTCGTAGCCGCCGCCGCGCTGCTGCGGGGGCTCCTGACCGTAGCCACCCTGCTGGCCGTACCCGCCGTGCTGGCCGTAGCCCTCGGCGCCGTACCCACCGCGCTGGTCGTAGCCGGCCTGCTGCTGGCCGGCGTCGTAGCCGCCGCCCGGCTGGCCGTGCTGGCCGTACCCGCCGCCGTAGCCGCCGGTGGGTTCGGCCGCGCCGTAGCCGCCGGTGGGCTCGCCGCCCCGGCCGCCGTACTGCGGGGGCTCCGGCTGGCCGTAGCCGCCGTGGCCCTGCTCCGGCTGGTAGGTGCTGGTCGGGTACGGGTCCGCGGCGGGCGGCGGGTAGGCGGAGGTGCCGTCGCCGGTGTAGCGCCCGGTCGGCTCGTCGTAGCGCTCGCCACCGTAGCCGCCACCGCCCTGGCCCGGGTACCCGCCGGCCGGCGCACCCGCGGGCGCGCCGTAGTCGCGGTTGCCGTAGCCGCCGCCGGAAGAGGTCGGAGCCTCGGCACCGTACCCGCCGCCGGCGTTGTCGTACCCGCCGCCGGAGGCCGGTGCGCTGCCATACCCGGCTCCTGAGGCCGGTGCGCCGCCGTAGCCGCCGCCCGAGGCCGGGGCACCGCCGTAGCCTCCACCGGAGGCCGGGGCACCGCCGTAGCCGCCGCCCGAGGCGGGGGCCTCGGTCCCGTACCCGCCGCCGGGGTTGCCGTAGCTACCGCCGGAGGCCGGGGCGGTGCCGTAGCCGCCGGCCGCGCCGTACCCGCCGGTCTGAGGCTCGTCGCCGTAGCCACCGCCGGACCAGCCGCCCTGCTGCGGGCCGCCCGCGCCGTACGGGGCCGGCGGAGCGGCGTAGGGGTCCGGCGGGACGTCGTCGACGACCGGCCGGTGCATCATCGTCGGAGCGTCGCTGAGCGAGGTGCCGCCGACCATCGTCGGGTCGGGCCCGGCGCCGACCCGGTTCACCACCCGCGTCTGGTCGTCCGCCCCGCCGTACGCCCCCCGGGCGGCCGGGATCGCGCCCGCCGCCGCGGCGCCCTTCGGGGCGTCGTCGACGTCGTCGCCGTTCTCCCGGCGCTTCATCCAGAGCAGCACGATGGTGCCGACGCCGACCGCCACGAACAGGCCGCCGAGCAGGATGAGCAGCCAGGACATGCCACTGTCGTCCTCGGTGGCGGCGGCGTTGTTCGCGCCACCGGGGGCGGCCACCGTCGGCTCCTCAGTGGTGTCCTCGGTCGCCTCGTCCGTCGGCAGCGGCTCTTCGCTGGCCGACGGGCTGGGGCTCGGGCTCACCTCGACCTTGATCGCGAGGCTGAGCCGCTGCCCGGTCACGCTCTGCCCGGCGCTCGCGGTGAAGGACTTGGTCACGTTCACCGTGCCCTGGATCGCGCCGATGCTGAGCCGCCCAGGGACGATCGGCCTGTCGGTGCTGCCGGTGAAGCTGAAGTTTCCACTGCCGTTGCTGGTGGTCTCGAAGCGCTTTCCGGCACCGTCCTGGAGCATGACGACGGCGTTCGGCACCGCCTCGCCGTTGGCCGTCGCGACCACCTTGCCGGAGACCGACTTCACGGTCTGCACCTGGGCGGGGGTCGTCGGCGTGGTCTTCGCCTTCACGGTGAGCTGGAAGCTGCCGGTGGTGGAGTCCGACTGGTCGGGCTCGACCTGGACCGTGACGTTGATCCCGCCGGCGTCCGGCGCGCTGTCGCTGGCCTTGATCGTCAGGAGCTGGGTCCTCGCGGCCTGACCGTTGAAGTTGATCTGGCCACAGCCGCTCGTGCAGCTCACGCCGGCCGGCAGCCCGGTGAGGCTGATCCGGGCGCTCCCGTCGCCGTCGCTGGGCGTCACCTTGACGCTCACCGTGGCGTCGCTGCCGGCGTTCAGGTTGAGCGAGCCGGGCGTGACGCTGACCTCGGCGGCCAGGGCGGGTGTGGCGGGGGCGGCGAGCAGGGCGCCGACTACCAGCGCCACGACCACACCCGCCCGCTGCTGCCAGGCACGTCGGTGTGTTGACACGTCCACCGCCTTCCGGTCTGACTTCCCTGGCCGGCGGGGCGCCGGGCCGGGGATCATCACGGTACGAATACGCCGTCGGCAACTATGCCTTGTCTGACCGGATCGGCGCGACCCAGGGCCATTGTCGAAGCGCCGGAGCCGGGTCGTATCGTCCCGTCGTGTCCTCTCCGCACATTAAGTCCGCAGCGGTCGCCGAGGCGCTCGCCGCGCTCGACGAGGGTCGTGCCCCCGAACGGCCGGTGTTCCGGGAGGCGGTCCGTGCCTTGTTGACCGTCCTGACGGAGCGTGCCCCCGGCCGATCGGTGGAGGTGCGTGTCCCACCTTACGGTGCAGTTCAGTGCATTCCTGGTCCCCGACACACCCGGGGCACCCCGCCGAACGTCGTCGAGCTGGATCCGACCACCTGGCTGGAGCTCGCGACGGGCCGGCGGAGCTGGGCGGACGCGGTCACCGAGGGTCGCGTGCGGGTCAGCGGGGTTCGCGCCGACCTCTCCGCGCACCTTCCGCTCCACCTGGGCGAATAATCCACCCGTGCGATCACTTACCGGAGGTGAGTCGTGACTTTCTGTATTGACAGCGATTCGCGTACACTGTCAGGCGACGACAGTGGTCCCGGCCGGGCAACGCGGACCAGCGCTTCGGTCCCGCCCGGCCAGTCCCGACCAGCATGAGGGAGCGGCAGGTGCCCCGAGGCGACGGCCGGCTGAGCCACGACCTTGATCCCCAGCGACCCGGCCCCCAGGACGCCTGCGGCGTCTTCGGCGTCTGGGCGCCCGGGGAAGAGGTCGCCAACCTGACCTACTTCGGGCTCTACGCCCTCCAGCACCGCGGTCAGGAGGCCGCCGGGATCGCCGTCAGTGACGGCTCCGGGGTGGTGGTCTACAAGGATCTCGGCCTGGTGGCCCAGGTCTTCGACGAGCCCACCCTGGCGAGCCTGCGTGGTCACCTGGCGATCGGGCACGCGCGATACTCGACGACCGGTGGGTCGACCTGGGAAAACGCCCAGCCGACGATCCGGTCCACCAGCGCGGGCACCACCATCGCGTTGGCCCACAACGGCAACCTGGTCAACACCGCCGAGTTGCAGCGCGAGGTGGCCGAGCGGGGTCTGGCCGCCGACGGCTCGACCAGCGACACCTCACTGGTGACGATGTTGCTGGCCAGCCGTCCGGATCTCTCGGTCGAGGCAGCCGCGCTGGAGGTGCTGCCCCAGCTGCGCGGGGCGTTCAGCTTCGTCTTCATGGACGAGTCGACGCTCTACGCGGCCCGCGACCCGCACGGCGTGCGCCCGCTGGTCCTCGGCCGGCTGGAGCGCGGCTGGGTGGTGGCGAGCGAGACCGCCGCGCTCGACATCGTGGGCGCGAGCGTGGTCCGCGAGGTGGAGCCGGGCGAGCTGATCGCCATCGACGAGAACGGCCTGCGCTCGGCCCGGTTCGCCTCGCCCGAGCCGAAGGGCTGCCTCTTCGAGTACGTCTACATCGCCCGTCCGGACGCCACCATCGCCGGGCGCAACGTGCACGCCGCCCGGGTGCAGATCGGCCGCCAGCTCGCCAAGGAGCACCCGGTCGAGGCCGACCTGGTCATCCCGGTGCCGGAGTCCGGCACGCCGGCCGCCATCGGTTACGCCGAGGAGTCCGGCATCACCTACGGCGCCGGCCTGATGAAGAACCCGTACGTCGGCCGGACGTTCATCCAGCCGTCGCAGACCCTGCGCCAGCTCGGCATCCGGCTGAAGCTCAACCCGCTGCGGGAGAACGTGCGGGGCAAGCGGCTGGTGGTGGTCGACGACTCGATCGTGCGCGGCAACACCCAGCGGGCGATCGTGCGGATGCTGCGCGAGGCGGGCGCGCTGGAGGTCCACGTGCGGATCTCCTCCCCGCCGGTCAACTGGCCGTGCTTCTACGGCATCGACTTCGCCACCCGGGCCGAGCTGTTGGCCAACGGGCTGGACAACGAGGGCGTCCGGCGGTCCATCGGCGCCGACACGCTGGGCTATGTTTCGCTGTCCGGCCTCATCGCCGCGACCGAGCAGCCGAGGACCCGGCTCTGCCGGGCCTGCTTCGATGGGGAATACCCGATCGAGCTGCCGGCCGGGAACCTGATCGGCAAGCACGTGCTCGAAGGGGTGGGACGCCGGGTCGTCGATGCCCCGGATACCCCCGGGCACGCCGTCCCACCGCTCGTCGCCACTTCGGGCGGCGCGACCGTACACCGCCCATAGCACCGCCCGACGCGGGCCGACCGGCCACCGCCGGCCCCCGCGAGAACCACAAAAGGGGAGAACCGTGACGCACGTTTCCGAGCGCAGCGGCACAGGAAGCAGCCCGACCGGCGCCGGCGGCGACCGCCAGCCCTGGACGGCCGGCAACGGCCGCTCGGCGCGCAAACGCTCGGTCTCGTACGCGGACGCCGGCGTCTCGATCGAGGCGGGCGATCGGGCGGTCGAGCTGCTCAAGTCCAAGGTCAAGCAGACCCGTCGCCCGGAGGTCATGGGCGATCTCGGCGGCTTCGCCGGCCTGTTCCGGCTGGACACGAAGAAATACAAGAACCCGATCCTGGCGTCCTCCACCGACGGTGTGGGCACCAAGCTGGTGATCGCCCAGCAGCTCGACATCCACGACACGATCGGCATCGACCTGGTCGCGATGGTCGTCGACGACCTGGTGGCGTGCGGGGCCGAGCCGCTGTTCCTGCTCGACTACATCGCCTGCGGTGAGGTCGTCCCCGACAAGGTGGCCGAGATCGGCGCCGGGATCGCCGACGGCTGCCGGTACGCCGGCTGCGCGCTGCTCGGCGGCGAGACGGCCGAGCACCCCGGCGTGCTGCGCCCGGACGAGTACGACGTCTCCGCCACGGGCGTCGGGGTGGTGGAGGAGAGCGAGATCCTCAGCCCGGAGCGGGTGGAGACCGGCGACGTGGTCATCGCCATGCGCTCCTCGGGCCTGCACTCCAACGGCTACTCCCTGGTGCGGCACGTGCTGCTGGGCGCGGGCCGGATGCGGCTGGACGTGGTGATCGAGGACTTCGGCCGGCAGCGCACCCTCGGCGAGGAGCTGCTCACCCCGACCAAGATCTACGCCCAGGACTGCCTCAAGCTGATCGCCGAGGCCGAGGTGCGGTCGATCGCGCACGTCACCGGCGGCGGCATCCCGGGCAACCTGGTGCGCATCCTGCCGGAGCACGTCGACGCGGTGGTCAGCCGCTCCACGTGGAAGCCGCAGCCCATCTTCGACCTGATCCAGTCCAAGGGCCGGATCGAGGACCATGAGATGGAGTCGACGTTCAACATGGGCGTCGGGATGTTCGCCATCGTCTCCGCCGAGGACGCGGACCGCGCGCTGGCCACGCTGACCGGGCGGGGCGTGGACGCCTGGCAGGCCGGCGAGATCATCGAGGGCACCGGCAAGGTGCAGATGGTCGGCCAGCACACCCGGGGCTAATATCGAGAGGCATTGATTCATTCGCATCTGGTCGGGGGTTCACCCGAGTGGCCGTCGCCGCCTAGCCTGAAGGGCACCCTTCGGGTCGGGAAGGAGGGCGATGGCTGCTCGGGGACGGCCGTTCAGCGGGATGCGGGGGATATCTCCGGTCCCGACGTACGTCGTGATGCAGCCGACGACCCTCTGCAACCTCGACTGCGCATACTGCTACCTCCCGATGCGGGCGGCCGACCGGCGGATGCCGGTCGCGGTCGCCGAGGCGGTCGCGGCCTCGGTGAACCGCTGGGCGGTGGCCGGCCGCTTCTCGGTGGTGTGGCACGGCGGCGAGCCCCTGGCGGCCGGCCGGGAGCACCTGGCCGCGCTGATCGCCCCGTTCGGCCCGGAGGTCGAGCACCACGTGCAGACCAACGCGACCCTCATCGACGACGCCTGGTGCGAGTTCCTCGCCGCGCATCGGGTGCGGGTCAGCGTGAGCGTGGACGGGCCACGCGGGCGCAACGGCGACCGGGTCACCCGGGCCGGCCGGCCGGCGTACGACCGGATCGTGCGGGGGGTGGCGGCGCTGCGCCGGCACGGGCTGCCCTTTTCGGCCCTGGCCGTGGTCAACGACCCGGAGCCGGGGCGGGCCGCCGAGCTGTACGACTACTTTCTCGGCCTGGGCTGCGAGGTGCTGGGCGTCAACATCGAGGAGACGGAGGGGGTGAACACCCGCAGCAACGCCCACGAGGCGGCGCGGGTGCGGGCGTTCTGGGCGGAGCTGGTGGCCGCCTGGCGCCGGGACCCCCGCATCCACCTGCGCGAGGTGGAGTGGTCGCTGCGGTACGCGGCGGCGGTCCTCGACGGCAGTGCCGACGGGCTGCTGCCCCGGCGGCTGGACCCGATCCCCACGGTCGGCCACGACGGGTCGGTGGTCGTGCTCTCCCCGGAGCTGGCCGGCTTCTCCGACCCCCGGTACGGCGACTTCAGCAGCGGCAACGTGCTGACGGCCCCGCTGGCCGAGATCGTGGCCGACGCGGAGCGGGCGACACCCTGGGTGGGCGAGTTCCTGGCCGGGGTGGAGGCGTGCCGGGCGTCCTGCCCATACTTCGGGTTCTGCGGGGGCGGGCACGCCGCCAACCGTTACTTCGAGCTGGGGCGTTTCGACGGTACGGAGACCGAGCACTGCCGCAACAGCAAGATCCGCTTACTGGAGGGAGTGTTGGACCATGCCCGAGAACACCGGACACCGGCAGCCTGAGCGCGTCGGAGGGGCCACGGAGGGCCCGGTCGCCGACCGGGTGCGGGACACCGCAGACGGGCTCGTCGCGCTGCTCCAGGAGGCGGAGGACGCGCGCCGGCTGCGGTCGGAGGCGGCGGGAGGAGATGGCGCGAGCGCGGTGTGCGCCTGGAACCACTTCGAGAACATCCCGACGTTCTACAACTGGAACAACCGGCCCCGCTGAGGGTACGGCTCCGAGATCAAGGACCTGCCGATCGCCCGGAATGAGATCCGGTGGACAGATCCTTGATCATCGGTTGGCACGCCGGCCCCGGGACGGGCGCATACGCAAGCACGCGGACTACCGCGTGCTCAGCTGCTCCCGGGGGTCAACGGGTCGGGCGGACCCATGGGTCCGGGTCCTCGTCCGCATGATCCTCGTCGTCGTCGTCGACATACTCTTTGTAGTCGTCGTCGAAGTCGTGGTTCGACTTACCAGCACCCGCCAGTTCGCGCTGCAAGGCGGTGAGGTCGGTGTTCGGGGAGTGGTACTTCAACTCCCGGGCCACCTTCGTCTGCTTGGCCTTAGCACGGCCGCGCCCCATGGCTCGACCCCCTCGCACAGAATTCGGGGCAGCCCGAAGGCGGGCCCCGATGACGTCAGGCATCTCTCGTGGCTCTTACGGTACATGGGGATGCCGCCCTTCGGCACCTCGGGTTACCGCAGGCCGGCTCTGCGCGTCGCAGTCATCCGGCCGTCACCGATTGTACCGAGGTAAGGGGCGGTTGCCGAACCACCCATGACATCGGTCAGTTGGGCAGTAATCACCCCGATTTCCAGCTTAACGCCGTCCGCCGCCGGGCCCTGCCCGGTCGCTCGACCCGGGGGCCGCGCCCACCCCCGGGTCGAGCTGTGACCTTCACCGCAGCGCGTGGTCTCCCCACTGCGCGATGGTCCTCACCGCAGGTGGATCGTGCGCAGCCGGCCGACCTCGGCCATCCGGCGCTCGGCGAGTCGGTCCGCCGCCACCGCCGGGGGCACCCCCTCGTCGTCGGCGAGCCGCAGGATCTGCCGGGTGGTGTCGTAGATGCGGGTGGCCCGGAGCTTGGCCCGCTCGAAGTTGAAGCCCTCGATCTCGTCGGCCACCTGGATCACCCCGCCGGCGTTCACCACGTAGTCGGGTGCGTAGAGGATGCCCCGGTCGGCGAGCAGCTTCTCGATGCCCGGGTGGGCGAGCTGGTTGTTCGCCGCTCCGGCGACCACCTTCGCCCGCAGCGCCGGCACCGTGTCGTCGTCCAGGGCGCCGCCCAGCGCGCACGGGGCGTACACGTCGATGTCGGCGGCGACGAGCGCGGCGGCGTCGTCGACCAGCTCGACCTGCGGGTGGTTGGCGCGCACCCACTCGCGCGCCCGGGGGGCGACGTCGGTCGCCACCACCTCGGCGTGGTCGTCGAGCAGGTGCCGGGTCAGGTGCTTGCCGACCTTGCCCAGCCCGGCCACGCCGACCCGCCTGCCGTTGAGGGTGGGCGCGCCCCAGACGTGCTCGGCGGCGGCCCGCATGCCCTGGAAGACGCCCCAGGCGGTCAGCACCGACGAGTCCCCGGCGCCGCCGTGCTCGACGCTGCGGCCGGTGACGTAGCGGGTCTCCCGGGCGATCACGTCCATGTCCGCGACGTACGTGCCGACGTCGCAGGCGGTGTGGTAGCGGCCGTTCAGCGACTCCACGAAGCGGCCGTACGCGCGCAGCAGCGGCTCGCTCTTGAGCTGCTCCGGGTCGCCCCAGATGACCGCCTTGCCGCCGCCCAGGTCCAGCCCGGCGAGCGCGTTCTTGTACGCCATGCCGCGCGACAGGTCGAGCACGTCGGCCAGCGCGGCCTCCTCGCTGGCGTACGGGTAGAAGCGCGTGCCGCCGAGCGCGGGGCCCAGCGCGGTGGAGTAGATGCCGATGATCGCGCGGAGGCCGGTCTGCGTGTCCTGGCAGAACACGACCTGCTCGTGGCCGGTGGATGACGGGTCGTCGGTGCTGGTGAAAACGCCCATGGCTGACTCCTGTGACGGTGTGCGTCCTTGTGGGACGCGGACCTGGTGGCGCGCCCGGCGGGGTGGTGCCGGTGCTGTCGAGCCTAGTATCGGCCGACGCCGTGCCGTCGGCGCAGCGCGCCCGGTTCGCGGCGTCCGAGGCCCAACGTGCCTGACCGGGGGCGCTGCGGGCGTCCGGGTTCCGTCTCGTGGGAGGATCGCGCCGTGCCGTCGCTCTTCGCTTCGTACCTGCGGGTGTACGAGCCGCTGACCGCCTTCGACCGGGATCGCCAGTCCTTCTGGCGGCGCTACGTGCAACAGGGGCGGGCGGTGGCCCCGTCGGAGGGGCCCCTGCGGCAGCGGACGGCGGTCATCGAGGCGCTCGGCGCGGGCTGGACCCGCCTGCCCGACCTGCCCGAGGAGGCGTACGTCCTGGAGGTCGACGACGCCCTGCTGGTCTGCCCGTGGAACCTGCGGATCCGGGTGGCCGAGGCGGCGCTGAGTGCCCGCGACGGTGTGCCGTCGGTGTTGGCCGACGCGTTCGTGCCGCCGGTCCTGGCCGGGCAGGCCAAGGCGGTCGTGGAGGACTGGCGCAGCGGGGCCCGGGTGCTGGAGCACGGCGTACCGCGGGTGCACGAGCAGATCGCCACGTGGGGCGTGCCACTGCGCTGGTTCGTCCTGTTCGACTTCGAGGAGCGGGACCTGGTGACCCGGCCCGGGCGGCGCGCGCTGCGGTACCGGACGGAGATCTCCAAGGCCCGCCGCCGGTCGTCCCGGGCGCTGTCGGTGCTGCGCAAGACCGTCGGCGAGGCACCGATCACCGAAGCGGTCGAGGAGGCCGCGCGTTGGTTGGAGGAGTTCCATCCGCGCTCCGTGGTGGAGCTGGACTACGGCGGCCTGGTCCAGTTGCTCTCCGACGAGACCCTCGTCGAGGACGACTCCCCGGCGCTCGTCGCAGGCGGCCTCGCGGGGCTGTCCAAAGGTGAGGCCGAGGAGGCGTCGGCAGCGTACGACCGGCTGGTCGCGCGGTGGCGGGCGGTCCAGTTGCTGGAGCGGTGCAACTAGCCCTGACCTGGGCAAAGACCCGTCCAAGGGGGCGCAAAACACCCATGGAAACGCTCCCAAGGCGAGATGCTCTCGTAATTGGAGCATCACGACCAGTGATTATGAGTCCGAATATGACGGTTTCTGGCGTGTATTAGTTGTATAAATCGGGCATGGTTCATCCGTCCGTCTAGGGACCTTCGGCCGTTCGGCCCATGTCGGACATCGGGGACTAGCCGGACCATGGGAGACGCGTCGGCCGGCGGGACCCCGGCCGATGTCTATACCTGTGGAGGAGTGACCGATATGGCATCGCGAACGCACGAACCGGAGCCGCTGCTCACACCGGCCGAGGTGGCGTCGATGTT
This sequence comes from Micromonospora sp. NPDC057141, assembly GCF_042670805.1. Classification (NCBI taxonomy): domain Bacteria; kingdom Bacillati; phylum Actinomycetota; class Actinomycetes; order Micromonosporales; family Micromonosporaceae; genus Micromonospora; species Micromonospora sp. NPDC057141. The sequence continues at coordinate 45,632 of NZ_JBHUVA010000008.1, forward strand.
CCGTGTCGACCCGAAGACGGTGACCCGGTGGGCCAAGGCTGGCAAGCTCAGCGCCATCCGTACCCTGGGCGGCCACCGCCGTTACCGCGAGTCGGAGGTTCGCGCCCTGCTGCAGGGGCAGATCCCCCAGCAACGCCAGGGAGACTGAGCACGTTCCTTCAGACGTTCGGATCAGGGGTGGCAGAGCGCATCTGCCACCCCTGATCCGTGTCCAGCCCTCTCGCCGGGCCCCTCACCCGGCCGCGTCGCCTCCTGGCCCGGCTGCGTCGCCTCCTGGCCCGGCTGCGTCGCCTCCTGGCCCGGCTGCGTCGCCTCCTGGCCCGGCCGCGTCGGCGAGGGTCACCTGGATGCCCACCGTGCCGCCCTCGCCCCGGCGCAGCCGGCTTCCCAGCAGGCTGAGGCGGCCCACCAGCCGATACTTCTGCTTCAGCAACTCACGGATCCGGCGGGTCTGCGCCGGATCGCAGATCGTCGCCCGGCCGGGCACCGCCGCCCCGTGCGGCCGGCCCCGCACGTCGCACGGGGCGACCGTGACCTCACCGCTGCGCCGGATCCGCTTCACCTTGCCGGAGTCGGAGACGGTCCACGCGGCGAGCGCGTCACCGTCGCGGACCACCCACACCGGTGTGGGCACCGCCCGCCCGTCCCTGCGGAACGTGGTCAACAGCACGTACTTCTCGGCACCCAGCCGGTCCAAGGTGGTCACGCCGCCAGGATACGGCCGAGCGGACCGGGGGTAGCGGGGATAGCGTGAACCCCGTGACCGGGGAGCCCAGGATCGGCGACGTCTTCGGTGAGCTGCTGCGGGACGCGCTCGCCGTGCACAGCGGTATCGGTGCCCGGCCGCTGGCCGGGGGGCGGCTGCCCCGGCCGGTCATCGAGGTCATCGAGCGGGACGACGGCCTGATCAACGGCGCCCCCGCCGCCCACTACCTGGCCGGGCCCGAGGACTGGCAGCCGTACGACCATCGGGCCGTGGACCGGGTGCGCGGCGAGACGCTGGACGTCGGTGTCGGCGCCGGCCGCATCGCGTTGCTGCTCCAGGAGCGCGGCGCGCCGGTGACCGGGCTGGACACCTCACTCGGGGCGCTGAAGGTGTGCCGGCGGCGCGGCGTACGCGACCTGGTGCACAGCACGGTCGAGGAGCACGTCGCCGACGGCCGGCGGTACGACACCTTCCTGCTGCTCGGCAACAACCTCGGGCTGATCGAGGGGCGGGAGCGGGCACCGGCGTTCCTCGCCGCCCTGGCCGCACTCGCCCGGCCCGGAGCGCAGGTCATCGCGCACGGCACCGACCCGTACGGCACCAGCGACCCCGTGCACACCGGCTACCACGAGCGCAACCGGCGGCGTGGCCGGCTCGGCGGTCAGCTGCGGCTGAGGCTGCGCTACCGCGAGCTGGGCACCGAGTGGTTCGACTACCTGGTCTGCTCCGTTGCCGAGCTGGCCGACCTCGTACGCGGCACCCCGTGGCGGCTGGCCGACGTGGACGACCGGGACGCCCCGTACTACCTGGCGACGCTGACCCTGACGGGCCGCAGGTGTTAACAGGGGCCCCCTGCCATACAGAATGTGTTAACAGGGGGCCCCTCCTTGCACCTCAGGCCTGGACGGTCGGGGGGAGTGGCTCGGGCGGGAGGCCGCCGTCGCCGTCGACGACCTCGTCGGGGGTGCCGTCCTCGTCGAGGTCGACCATCGTGATGTCCACCTTGCCGTCGCCGTCGGTGTCGAACTGGAACAGGTCGGCCCGGCCGTCGCCGTCGGTGTCGACCACCCAGACGTCGGTCTTCCCGTCGTTGTTGGTGTCCGCGCGGAGCAGGTCGACCCGCTCGTCGCCCCGGGTCTCCACTGCCTCGTTGGTCTCCACGCTCTCCGATGCCTGGTTCATGTCGGTCCTTCCCTCGGTTGACGGCCGTCCTTACCCGGATCGACGCGCCCCCACGCATCCGCCGGGTGGCGGTGCTGCATAGGGTCGCACCCATGAGCCAGTGCAGCGAGCGCCCCGGCACGGCGGAGAACCCGCGCGCCGGCCGGAGCGAGGAGACGTCATGAGCGGTCGGTTTGTCGTGGTCGGGGCCGGCACGATGGGCCTCGGCATCGCCTACGTGGCGGCCGGCGCGGGATACCGCGTCGAGCTGGTGGAGGTCGACCCGGGCCGGGCCACCGCCGCCGGGGCGAGGCTCGGCGAGCTGTGGGAGCGGGCGGTGCAGCGCGGGAAGCTCACCGCCGATGCGGCGGCGGCCAACCGGGAGCGGTTGACGCTGCGCGGGTCGGTCGGCGAGGTCGTGCCCGGGCCGGACGTGCTGGTGGAGGCCGTCCCCGAGCGGCTCGACCTCAAGCGGGCGGTGCTGCACGATGCCGCCGCCCTGCGCCCCGCACTGCTCGGCAGCAACACGTCCAGCATCGCCATCGCTGAGCTGGCCGCTGGGCTGGACCGGCCCGAGCGCTTCCTCGGCCTGCACTTCTTCAACCCGGTCTGGGCCATGGCGCTGCTGGAGGTCGTGGTGGGCCCGGCCACCGCCGACGAGACCACCGCAGCGGCCGTCGCGCTCGCCGGCCGGCTCGGCAAGGACCCCGTCGTCGTACGCGACCTGCCCGGCTTCGCCACCTCCCGGCTCGGGGTGACCCTGGGCCTGGAGGCGATCCGGATGGTCGCCGACGGGGTGGCCAGCCCCGCCGACATCGACAAGGCCATGGTGCTGGGCTACCGGCACCCCGTCGGCCCGCTGGAGCTGACCGACCTGGTCGGGCTGGACGTCCGGCTCGACATCGCCCGCACCCTCCAGGCCGCGTACGGGGACCGGTTCGCGCCGCCGCCGCTGCTGGCGGAGATGGTCGCCGAGGGGAAGCTGGGCCGGAAGTCCGGGCAGGGCTTCTACCGCTGGGACGAGGGCGGGAAGCGGTGAGCGGGCTGCGCATCGAGGAGCGCCCCGACCGACTCGTGGTGACGCTGGACCGGCCGGAGAAGCGCAACGCGATCGACGCCGAGCTGATCGCCGAGCTGCACGCCGTCTGCGCCGACCTGGAGGCCCGCCCCCGGCTGCTGCTGCTCACCGGCGGCAGCGAGGGGATCTTCGCGGGCGGGGCGGACATCGGCCAGCTCCGCGAGCGCGGCCGGCTCGACGCGCTCGCCGCGATCAACTCCGCCGCGTTCGCCCGGGTCCGGGCCCTGCCGATGCCGACCGTCGCCGCCGTGGACGGGCCGGCGCTGGGCGGCGGTGCCGAGCTGGCGTACGCGTGCGACCTGCGGGTGTGCACGGCCCGCGCGGCCTTCGGGCAGCCCGAGGTGCGGCTGGGCATCCTGGCCGGCGCGGGCGCGACCCACCGGCTGCCGGCGCTCGTCGGCGAGGCCCGGGCCAAGGAGTTGCTCTTCACCGGCCGCCGGGTGGACGCGGCCGAGGCACTGCGGATCGGCCTGGTCAACCGGGTGGTCGACGAGCCCGCCGAGCTGCTGCCCGCCGCGCACGGGCTGCTCGACGAGATGGCGAAGGGGTCGGCGCTGGCGCTGCGGCTGACCAAGCTGGCGGTGGATGCGCCTCCGGCCGCCCACCCGCACCTCGACCTGGTCAGCCAGGCGGTGCTGTTCGAGGACGAGGAGAAGCGGCGGCGGATGACCGAGTTCCTGGAGCGCCGCCGGAGCCGCTGACCGCGAGTCGCCGGCCGTCACCGAAACCGCGTCGGCCGCCCCTGTGATCCTGGGGGCGGCCGACGGTGGATCGGGTGCCGTCAGTGCCGGATCTGCACCCCGGAGTCGGCCAGCGCCCGGATCACCTGCGCGGATTCGCCGAAGCCGATGACCAGCACGGCGTCCGCGCCGTACTCCTTGATCTCGCGGGCCCCGGCGGTGAAGTCCAGCGGCGGGGCCTTGGCGTCGGCCGGCGGCTCGTACGTCAGCAGCTTCACCCGGTCGCCGTCGATGCCGGCCCGCTCCAGCTCGGCGCGGACGTTCTCCTGGAGGCCCTCGCCGTAGGAGTCCTTCCGGGCGACCAGGGCGATCCGGTGCGGCCCGTCGCGCAGGATCACGTCGGCCAGCGCGCGCCCCTGGAGGCCGTCCGGCGGGGCCGTGCGGAAGTAGAGCCCCTTGTCCTCGATCGAGGTCAGGCCCGCGTCGGTGTTGGACGGCGAGAAGAGCACCCGGCCGGCGGCCACCACGTCCGGCAGGACGGCCCGGGAGATGCCCGATGCACCGGCGCCGATGATGACGTGCACGCCCTCCTCGATGTGCTCGGCCACGGTGGCCTTGGCCACGGCCGGGTTCGTGCCGTCGTCGCCGTCGACCCAGACCACGTCCTCGCCGAGCACCCCGCCCGCGGCGTTGATCTCCTTGATGGCGAGCGCGGCCCCGGCGGCCATCGGCGCGTACGCGATGGCCAGGTCGCCGGTGCGCGGCAGCAGGCCACCGAGGACCAGGGGCGCCGAGGCAGCCTTCGTGCCGCGCTGCCGGTGCGGCCGGGGCGGGTTCTTGGTGCTCGCGGCCGACTCGTCCCCGGCGCCGACGAACTCGGTCTTGCCGTCGTCGATCTTCTCCGGGCCGAAGGTCAGGGTGGCGTAGCTGGCCGTGGCCGGCTCCCCGGCGTCGGTGAAACCGGCCCGGTTGAGCGACAAGCCCCGGTACTCGATGTCCCGGCCCTCCCGCGCCAGCCGCAGGCAGTCCGCCGCCTCCTCGCACCGCTCGCCGTTGTTGGTGACGCCGACGATCTGCTTGGCGATCGCGGCCGGCTCGGTGCCGCCGGCCAGCTGCGCGGCCAACGCGCTGATCACGACCGCGTCGTACGTCTCGGCGGAGTAGAGGAAGTCGGGCAGCTTCGAGTTGATGGTGCTGAGCCGGTTCTTGAACGATTCTGGCAACGGCGTGAGCGGGGTCGTGCCCTTCATGCCGTCGAGCAGATCGGCGCGCTCCTTCAGCTCCGCGGTGAACCCGTTGGTCATGTTGCCGTCGCTGCCGTAGAGGCGGACCTGTGGGGTGGTGGTCGCCTCCTCGGGCTTGTCGGTGCCGCAGCCGGCACCGGCGAGGAGCAGCGCCCCGCAGGCCGCCAGGGTGGCGGCGCGCGAGCCGGGTGATACGAGCATGGTCGTCCTTCCTCCGGGAAAGGTCCGCTGCGCACATTAGCGTGCCTGGCTGATCGGCGGGACCGTGGAGGCGGGTCAAACCCCAGCTAGTCCCAGGGATGCACGGACGGTCACGGGGTCCGCGCTCTCGGGTGGTCACCGCTTGACCACCCGACGTACAGTTCGGCGGGTGACGGACGTACCGCAGCAGACGCTGGACGACGCGACCGCCGTGCTCCACTCCGCCCTCGCCGGCGACGGCGACGCGGTGGTGGGCACCTTCGACAAGGTGGTCGACCGGGCCGGCCTCGCCGGAGCGTACGGGGTCGCCTGGTGCCTCGCGGCCACCATGGTCGGGGACGTGCCCGCCCCCGGCGGCGCGGCGCTCGACTTCCCCGGCATCGACGAGGCCGGCTACGACACCCGCTGGGTGGCGCGCTTCGTCAGCGCGTACGCCAACGCCGACGCCGACACGGGGGAGGCGCTCTTCGGCGCGGCGGTCGCCGACGGCCTGCTGCCGGACTGCCTGCTCACCCTGGCCGGCTCGACGGTGGCGACCCTGCGCAGCCGGGCCGGCTGACGCCCGACACCCGACCCGGGGGCCGGGCGCCGGGCGTCGCCGGTCAGAACGCGTGGTACGCGACCAGCGGCTCGTACTCGTAGCGCAGGTTCTGGAAGCGGACCCGGAAGTTCACCCCGTCGCGGACGTTGGTGGCCACCGTCGTCCACCCCGACTTCGCGGGGAGGTAGGTCCAGTAGTTGCAGTTGTTGGTCTTGTCGACGAAGACCACGCACGCCTGGGTGCCGAAGCTGCTGTCGTTTCGGACGTTGACGTCCGCGCAGCGGCTGGTGGTCCGGTAGGTGCCGGCCTCGCCGCCCCAACTTCCGGTCTGGAAGTACGAGCGCACCGCGCCGCCGTAGCAGGTGGCGTACGTGCCGGCGAGGTTGCCGGCGAGCAACGGCTGGGCGGGGGCGGCGACGGCGGGGGCGGCGAGGGCGAGCGCCGACACGGCCGCGGCCGTCGAGGTGGACAGCAGGCGGACGACCGGGGACGACATGGGTGCCTCCAACGGGTTTGTTGACCGTCCGGGTGGGACGGCCGACCGACCGGGAAGATGATACTGGTCGATCTTCCCGGCGTCGGACCGGCCGTGGCGAGGGCCGGTGTGATAGCTCTGGTGGCATGTCGCAGGCCATGCTCGCCAAGGTGCGCAAGCTGCTGGCGAAGGCGGAGGACCCGGCCTGCACGCCGCAGGAGTCGGCCGCCTTCACCGCCAAGGCGACCGAGCTGATCGCCCGCTACGGCGTGGACCGGGCCCTGCTGGCGGCCCGCGACCCGACCACCGACCCGGTCGGCGACCGGGTGGTCGAGATCGTCGCCCCGTACGCCCGGGACAAGTCCGGCCTGCTCGCCGCCGTCGCCGACCCGCTGCGCTGCCGCTGCGTGCGCCGCCGGCACGGCGACGGCTTCGCGATGCACCTCTTCGGCTTCGCCAGCGACCTGGAACGGGTCGACCTGCTCTTCACCTCGCTGCTGGTGCAGGCCGCGCACGGGCTGGCCGCCGCCGGCGTCCCGGCGGGTGAGCACCCGGCCGCGTTCCGGCGGTCCTGGATCGCCGGGTTCGCCCAGGTGGTCGGCGCGCGGCTGGCGACGGCGGAGGCCGACGCGGTCGCCGACTCGGGCGGGCCCTCTGTCGCGCTGGTGCTCGCCGACCGCTCGGACCGGGTCCAGCGTCGGGTCACCGAGGTCTATCCCCGGCTGCGCACGGCCGCGTCGAGGCGGCTCGCCGGCACCGGCTTCGGCTCGGGCGCGGCGGCGGGCCGCCGTGCGGACCTGGGCGGTCGAGGGGTGACCCCCGCAGTCCGGCCAGCCCGGGGCCTCACCCGCTGACTGTCAGCTGTCGTGGGGGTGCAGGACGCAGGACAGGTAGCGGGAGAGCAACTCGTGCCAGCCGGCCGTGAGCGCCTCCCGGTATCCCTCGGCGGCCGTGCCGTGCCGGTCGAAGTGCCGGTGCTCGACCTCCACCCGGGTCCGCTTCGGGCCCTCGGGGAGGAACAGCACCTCCACCTCGCTGGCCAGCGCCGGGTCGGGGACCGGGACCCGGTCCGGCCCGATCTGCCAGACGAAAACCAGGCGGTGGGGTGGATCCCAGGTGAGCACCCGACCCCAATCGGCGCGGAATCCGTGCGGGCCGACCTCGTAGAGCATGCCGCCGACGTGCGGCTCGATGCCCAGCTCGGCCAACGCGGCCGGCCCGGACCAGGTGTATTCCGGCACCCACCAGTCGGTGAGGGCCCCGGTGAAGACGGCGAAGGCCCGTGCGGCGGAGGCGGGAACGAGGAGGCTGCTGCGGAGCGAGTATTGTGCGACGTCCTGCCGGACGGCTGTCGGACCGTCGATCTCCTGTCCCATAGGCCCGGACCATACCGGCTGGTGCTCTGGAGTGCAGCTTGCAAAGCGCCGGCTTGCGGACCCGTTGCGCCCGGATGTCGGACAGTCGCGCCGAGTGGTCGTGCGGCAACGCCCCGCTGCCATGCGCCGCAGCCGCTCACGCTGCCTGCGCGGACTCCCAGGGGTAGGGCATCGCCCGGAGTCGCTCGACGTGGGCGAGGTGACGGCGCTGGCGCTCGTGGTCACCGGCGGCGGCGGCTTCGTCCGCCCAGCGCTGGACCTCTGCGATCCATCCCTCGTGCTCGCTGCGCAGCGCGTCGTGGAGTGCCTGAACGTGCGGGTCCAAAGTCATCGGCCCTCCCATCCCGAACCACTCCACGTTGAATCCGCGAAGCTATCCCACGGCTTTGAACAGGCCCAGGGTTGCGCCCGAAACCCCCAACCGGGCAAGCATGCTCTGTACCAGCTCTCGGAGGTAGGGGTACATGACTCGGTGGCTGTGGGTCTGTCCCAAGGCCAGCGCCCGCTCATGGTCGGGCACGAGAGGGGATTCGGCCTTGAACTGAACAACTATGGAAGCCTCTACGATTGCGGCCGCATCATCCGCGCCCTCGTCGCTGCCACCAATGGCAACCTTGGCGTCGTGCTTGAAGGTGAGACCTTCTTCGTCGAAGCGATGCGCCAACATCAGGGTTATGTGCGTAGGTACGTCCTGGCCGTTCGGAATGTCAAGCGCCGACCGGTTTCTGATCTCACCAGCGGCTCGGTCGAAGGTGACGCTGACCAGCTTTAGCTGCCGAATCAGCGCGTCAGCCTGTTCGAGCAGTTCTTCGTCGGACCGAGTTTCGCTCATCGTTGCCTATGCCCTGGTGAAGAATGACGAGGAAGACGTGTACGTGACACTGGGGGACGCGACCTTGGTCCTGCTTACGGTCAGCGTCGCGGATCGCGAGACCAGCCGGTCCGAGCGGAAGGCGCTGTCACGCAACCCAGAAAAGCGTCGAACCAGCATCACGTTCAACTCGTCGATCTCCTCGCGTGAGAGGAGGTGTTCCTCGTCGTGCCCCGCTATTCCCTCGCGCTTGAGCCATTGGTTCACGCTGGGCCAGTCCCAGACTCGCACGCCGTCGCCGATGACGGTCAACGGCGTAGGAAAGTCCTTCGGTCCACGCGAGCCCACTACCCAGGCACGCACCGACTCGCGGGGCCGACCCAAGCGGCCAGCTATGTCGCTGACGGAGACGAGGTCCACCTCTACCCGACACACCCTCACCCGGGGGAGCAGCGAATGCGCATGTGTCACGGCGTCGATCACGGCGTCGTAGCTGCTCTCGGCGGACAGCCGGTATGTCAAGGTCGCCTTTCCGGCTACGACGGCCGGATATACCTCGATCTCGCCGGAGACAAGTGCCTCCACGACGTCCTCGTCTGCGAGGTCAACCCCGTCTACGGCTAGCGTGAACATGTATGTCCGGTCGCGGGATGTCCGAATCATCGTTACCACCGCTTCCTTCGCATGGGCCTACGGTACCGGACTGCACTCAGCTGAGTACACACACCAAGCTAGACGCGTTTTTCACTCTTGGTTGTCGTTGTGCGGACAGCGCGCCATGTTGCGTCGAAGGATCTTGCCCTGCGAGTCGCCCCGGGGCGTGCTGAGTACCCAGACCGGCTGACAGAGGCCACCCGGGCACAGGAGCTTGCCGAAGATGTGCGCTCGCCCACCCGTGGCGGGCTCGAAGCGCCAGCCGAGTTGCTCCGCGTCCTTCAGGACGGCACGCACCGCTGAGTCGGGGTGACGCTTCGGGGTCATGGGGGCACGATAGATGGTGGTATGCCCTGGTTCCAAGCTGTCTGGCCGGCTCCTGCCGGATCTTGCTAGTCGGATCTCCCAGGGCTCGCCGATCTGTTGAACGAGGCAGCCGCCAAGGGGGTTACTGGTTCCTGCTCGTCATGACTCCGCTGGTCGGCACCGTCGGGGAGGAGCGGTGGCCGGCGAACTCGGCCTCGAACCGGTGCGGCCAACGGCGATCCGTGCGGCGAAGCGCCAAAAGCAAGATCCCCACCTGCGTTTCCGCTGGTGGGGACCTCTGTAGCCCGGCGAAAGGCTATGTGGCCAGGGGCGGGGTCGAACCGCCGACCTTCCGATTTTCAGTCGGACGCTCGTACCAACTGAGCTACCTGGCCGTGCTGCTCGGCACATCGTACCCAAGGGGCGGGATCGCCGCCGACAGGGCACCTGCTCCGATACGCAGAACGCCGCGCATCTTACGCGCGGCGTCAGCGCTTGCGGTCCTGACGGGACTTGAACCCGCGACCTCCGCCTTGACAGGGCGGCGAGCACTCCAACTGCTCCACAGGACCTGGCTGGTGTTACTGGTGTTGCTCTCCGGCTTGCGCCGGTCGTGCCCCCAACGGGATTCGAACCCGTGCTACCGCCTTGAAAGGGCGGCGTCCTGGGCCGCTAGACGATGAGGGCGGCCCCGCCATCATTGCACACTCGCAACTTCTAGCGGACTTGCTCCCATCCGGCCCCGCCGGAGGCTTGGAAAGCATACGTGACGCCCGGCCCACGAAACAAATCGGTATGGCCGGGGGCGCATCCAGCAGCAAACCCGCAGGTCACGGGCGGTCTAGCCCAGCCGGGTGAGCCCGTAGCGCCGCTTCAGGTCGCCGATGAGGTGGGCGCAGGCGGCGACCGTGGCGGCCCGGTTCCCGCCCCCGTCGTGCATCAGCACGATCGAGCCCGGTTTCGTCGCGCCCGTGACCCGCTTCCTGATCGTCGGGGCGGTGGGCTTCGCCCAGTCCTGCGGGTCGACGGTCCAGTGCAGCGACCGCATGCCGAGCTGCTTCGCCACCGTCACCACCTCGGGGGTCCACCGCCCGCCGGGCTGGCGGTAGAGGGTCACCTTGGCGTCGGGTGCCGCCGCCCGGATGGCGCGGTTGGTGCGGACCAGGTCGGCGCGGATCTCGGCGACCGGCCGCCGGCCGAGGTCGATGTCGTGCCGCCAGCTGTGGTTGCAGAGCTGGTGCCCCTCGCGGGCGATCCGGCCGACCAGCTGCGGGTGCTTGCGCACCTGCGTGCCGACCACGCAGAAGGTGGCCTTCGCCCCGGCCGCCCGGAGCTGGTCGAGGATCTTCGGCGTCCACGTCGGGTCGGGCCCGTCGTCGAAGGTCAACGCCACGGCCTTGCCGCCCGTGGTCCGGCGCAGCCCGGCCGGGAGCGTGGTGGGGCGCGGGCGCAGCCGGGGCGGGGCGGCGCGGGTCGGCTTGGGCGCGACGGTCGGCTTGGGCGTCGACTCCGCCGGGGGCGCGGTCGGTGTCGCTGGGGAGGCGGCGGCTCCCGGACGCCGGTCGGCCGTCCGCTCGCCGCAGCCGGCCAGGAACAACGCCAGGCAGAGGCCGAACGCCAGTGCTCTCCGTGTGCTCATCGTCGCTCCGAGGGGTCGGGGGCCGTGGGCCACTCGACCGTAGTGGACGAAACGCGAACGGCGGCAGGGCGGTCAGCCCCCCGTCGACTGGTTCAGCGAGTCCCGCACGGCCAGGGCGAGCGAGAGCGCCTCGGCCAGGTCGACCGGGCGGACCACGCCGGCCGGCAGCGAGTCGGCCCGCCAGCCGGGGCCGGCGGCCAGCACCAGCAGCGGCCGGCGCGGGCTGGCCAGCAGCACGGTGAGCTGGGCCGGGTCGGCGGTGGCCCGGGTGTGCGACCAGACCACCACGGCCGCCGGGCCGGTGCGGTTGACCGCCTCGACCAGGGCCACCGCCGGCACCCGGGCGCCGAGCATCCGGTACGCGACGCCGGCCTCGGCCAGCGCGGCGGCGAGCGCCTCCAGCGGCAGGGTGTGCTGTTCCTCGTCGGCGCAGGAGAGCAGGATCCGGGCCGGGCCGGCGGCCGAACCGGCCCGCGCGACGGTGGCGAAGGCCTCCGACACGCACCGCGACACCAGGTGCTCCACCTCGATGAGGCCGGCCGTGGCGGCGTGCCGCTCGCCGATGCCGGCGAGCACCGGGCGCAGCAGCCCCTCCCAGGTGGCCACGACGCCGTCGGCGGCCAGGGCGTGCGCGATCGTCTCCCCGATCGCCACCGAGTCCAGCCGCATCGCGGCCCGGGCCAGCCCCCGGGCCGCCGGTCCGGCCCGGCCGACCGGGATGGTCTGCCCGCCACCGTCCCGCCCGCCGTTCGGCCGGACCCGGTCGGCGACGGTGCCGGACGGGGCCACGGTCGGCACCTGCCGGGCCCAGCGGGCCGCCTCGGCCGGGGTGACCCCCTCGGCGGTGAGCTTGCGCATGATCTCCAGGCGCGCGAGATCGGCCGGCGTGTACCGCCGGTGGTGACCTGGCAGGTGCTGGCTGGGGCCCAGCCCGTACCGCTGGTGCCAGGTGCGCAGCGTGGTGACCGCGACACCCAGCCGGCGCGCCACGGCCCCCGCGCTCAGCGCCTCATCGCCCACCCGACCGCTCCGCCGCGTCATCCGCCGGAGGATCGGCCGGGGCCGCGCCGGGGTCGGCGGCGACCGCCGGCGCGGACGGGCGCAGCAGGCGGTTCACCACCCCGCCCAGCCAGGGCGCGTACGCGCGGGGGTCGACGTCGAGGTCGGCCTCCAGCGCCGTCGGGTCGACCCAGCGCAGCTCGGCCACCTCGTCCGGGGCCGGCCGCACGGGCAGGTCGGCCGGGACATCGGCGCGCAGCACGTGGTCGTACTCGAACTCGACGCGGCCGGTGGCCGGGTCCTCGGCGTGGTAGACGTACACGCCGGCTTCTGTCAGCTCGACGGGCCCGACGCCCAGCTCCTCGCCCAGCCGGCGGTTCGCGGCCGTGACCAGCGACTCGCCCGGCGCGGGGTGGCCGCAGCAGGAGTTGGCCCAGCGCAGCGGGAACCGGGTCTTCACGGCGGCCCGGCGCTGGAGCAGCACCCGGCCGTCCGGGTCGACCAGCAGCACGGAGAAGGCCCGGTGCAGCCGGCCGGGCGGCTGGTGGGCGGCGGACACCGTCGCCTCGCCGCGCGGGCGGCCGCTGTCGTCGACCAGCTCGACCAGGTGTTCCTCGCGCTCGCTCACCGGTTGCCTCCCGTCACTCGGGCCGCCGCCAGCTTGCCGGAGATCAGGACCATGGGCACGCCCACGCCCGGCTGGGTGCCGGAGCCGACGAACACCACGTTGTCGAGCGTCCGGTGCAGGTTCGACGGGCGGAACGGGCCGGTCTGGAAGAGGCTGTGCGCGGATGCGAACGGCGTGCCGGCGGCCATTCCCTGCTCCGCCCACTCGGCCGGGGTGACCGCGCGCAGCACCTCGATGCCGGCGCCGAAGCCGACGTACCCGCGCTCCTGGAGCGTCCCGACGAGCTGGTCGGCGTACCGGCGGGTGAGGTCGCCACGCCACTCGAACGGGGCCCGGTCGAGGTTCGGCACGGGGGCGAGCACGTAGTAGGTGTGCCCGCCGGCCGGGGCGACCGACGGGTCGGTGCGGCTGGGGTTGGTGACCAGCAGCGACGGGTCGGTCATCAGCTCCCCCCGCCGGATCACCTCGTCGAACGTGCCCTTCCAGGATCGTCCGAAGTGGATGTTGTGGTGGGCGATCTTCTCATAGCCCTGCCGCGAGCCGACGTGCAGCACCACGCACGACGGCGAGTAGGTCAGCCGGCGTCGCCGGGTCGGCGGGAGCAGATCCCGGTAGGCGACCGGCAGGTCCGGGTTGAGCACCACCACGTCGGCGCCGACGAACTCGCCGTCGGCGGTGACCACCCCGGTCGCCCGGCCGTTCGCGGTCTCCACCCGGGCCACCGTGGTGCCGTAGCGGATCTGCACGCCGTGCTTCTCCGCCGCGTCGGCCATCCCCCGGGAGACCGCGTGGATGCCGCCGCGCGGGAAGTAGACCCCGGCCACCGAGTCGAGGTACGCGATCACCGCGTAGATGGCCAGCGCGTCGTGCGGGGCGAGCCCGGCGTACATGGCCTGGAAGGAGAAGATCCGCTGGGTACGCGGGTCGCGGAAGAACTGCTCGATCTTCGTCTGGAGCCGGCGGAACGCGCCGCCCGCCAGCAACTTCAGCAGGTTGCCGGTGAACAGGTCGGTGGGGGCGTCGAGGTTGCGCTCGATGAAGTCGGCCCGCTCCAGCCGCCACAGCTCGCGCGCGTAGTCGACGAAGCGCAGGTAGCCGTCGGCCTCCCGGGGCCCGCAGACCGAGGCGATCTCAGCGGCCATCCGGGTGGTGTCGGTGATGACGTCCAGCGTCGAGCCGTCCGGGTAGTACGCCCGATACGCCGGGTCCAGCGGCATCAGCTCGACCCAGTCGCGCAGCTCCTCGCCGACCGCGCCGAGCGCCTCGGCGATCAGGTCCGGCATGGTGAGCACGGTAGGGCCGGTGTCGAACTCGTACCCGTCGACGCCGAGTCGGCCGGCCCGGCCGCCCGGCACCGCCTCGCGTTCGAGCACGGTCACCTGTCGCCCACTGCCGGCCAGGTGCAGGGCGCAGGCCAGCCCTCCGAGTCCCGCGCCGACGACCACCACCCGGTCCGTACGTCCGGTCACGGTGCGCACGCGACCACCTCCCTCACGAAGTTGCCCATCATGCCCGCCGCGCGGTGGCGGTGGTGGCGAGGCCCGTCAGCGCGGTGCGCGCGGTCTCGTCGAGCGACGCGGTGTCGAGCGCGGCCAGCGCCTCGGCGACCCGGTCGGAGATCATTCGCTCGACCCGGGCGACCGCGCCGGTGTCGGCGACCAGCTCGGCCAGCCGGGCCACCTCGCGGGCGCCGGTGACCGCGCCGGCCCGCTCCAGCGCCCGGCGCTGGGCTGCGGTGGCGAGCTGCCGGGCGATCATCAGCAGCGCGGTCGGCTTGCCGGTGCGCAGGTCGTCACCGGCCGGCTTGCCGGTGGTCGCCGGGTCGCCGTAGACGCCGAGCAGGTCGTCGCGGAGCTGGAACGCCTCGCCGACGGCCAGGCCGTAGCGGTTGTACGCGACGGTCAGCGGCGCGTCGGCGTCGGCGTCGGCCAGGGCCGCGCCGAACAGCAGCGGACGCTGGACGGTGTAGCTGGCGGTCTTGTAGCGGGCGACCCGCAGGGCCCGGTCCAGCGACCAGTTGGCCGCATCGTTCTCTCCCAGGACGTCGAGGTACTGCCCGGCGACCGCCTCGACCCGCATCTGGTCGTAGCAGCGCCGGACGTCGAGCAGGCGGGCCGGCGGCACGGTGGCGTGCGCGAGCAGCCGGTCGGCCCAGACCATGCAGAGGTCGCCGACGAGCACGGCCACCGCCTCGCCGAACCGGTCGGGGTCGCCTGCGTGTCCGGCGGCGACGTGCCGGGCGGCGGCGGCCCGGTGCGCCGTGGGTCGGCCGCGCCGGGTGTCGGAGGCGTCCATCACGTCGTCGTGCACGAGGGCGAAGGTGTGCAGCAGCTCCAGGGCCGCGAGCGCCGGCAGCACCCCCGGCAGCGGCTCGGCCCCGCCGGCGACGCCCCGCCAGCCCCAGTACGCGAAGGTGGGCCGCACCCGTTTGCCGCCGGCCAGCACGCAGTCGCGCGCCGTCGCGGCGAATTCGCCCATCGCCGTGTCGATCTCGGTGAGCGTGGCGACCTCGGCGGCGAGGAAGGTCGCGAGAGTGTCGTCGACTCCCCTGACCAGGTCCTTCGTGAACGCAACCAGTACGCCGCGGACCGCCGACGCCGTGGCCGCCCCGACCGCAGCATCCAACCCGGGATCCTCCGTCGCTTCCGGCTGTGCCGGCGCGACGCGGAGCGCATCACCCGCAACTGCGTCGTTGGCCATGTCGGCGAGCGTACCCTAGGGTTACGAGTTGCGTCGATTGCTGCGTCGATTTCGAGGGAGGGCCGGTGAACGTCGACCTCACCGCTGCCTATGACCGCTGCCGCGAGCTGCACAGACGTCACGGCCGCACCTACTATCTCGCCACCCGCCTGCTCCCCGCTTGGAAACGGCGGCATGTGCACGCCTTGTACGGCTTCACCCGGTATGCCGACGAAATCGTCGACCGCACCGAGGACCTGCCGCCCGCAGGCCGGGCCGCCCGGCTCGACGACTGGTCGAGTCGCTTCCTGGCCGGGCTGGGCGGGGCCCCGGTCGACGACCCGCTGCTGCCCGCCGTGCTGCACACCATCGCCGTCTTCGACCTGGACCGGGCCGACTTCGCGTCGTTCCTGCGCAGCATGGCGATGGACCTGACCGTCACCGCGTACCCCACCTACGACGACCTGCTCGACTACATGGAGGGCTCCGCCGCCGTCATCGGCACCATGATGCTGCCGATCCTCGGCAGCTCCGACCCCGCCGCCGCCCGCGAGCCCGCCCGGCAGCTCGGCCTCGCCTTCCAGCTCACCAACTTCATCCGGGACGTCGCCGAGGACCTGGCGCGCGGCCGGACGTACCTGCCCGACGAGGACCTCGCCAAGTTCGACGTCACCCGCGAGGACCTGCTCACCGCCGCCGCCCGGGGCCGGGCCACCCCGAGGATCCGCGACCTCGTCGAGTACGAGGTGGGCCGCGCCCAGGCGCACTACGAGGCCGCCGCGCCGGGCGTGACCCTGCTCGCGCCCGCCTCCCAGGCGTGCATGCGCACCGCGTACGCCCTCTACGGCGGCATCCTCGACGAGGTCGCCGCCCAGGACTACGACGTGTTCACCCGGCGGGCGCTCGTGCCCCGGCGGCGGCGGATGGCGGTGGCCGGGCGGGCCCTGCTCACCCCGACCGGCACCCCCGTCGTGGTGCCCGGCCCGGCCCTGGCGCACGCCTGCCGATGACGCGTACCGCGATCGTGCTTCATGCCGTTCGCTACTGGCGGATGTGTGGTCAGCGGCGCGGCAGGGTCGCGAGGATCAGGTTCGGGTCCGTGGCGGTCTGGTAGGCCGCGCTGGTCACATACACGGTCCTTCCGTGTACGGCGACCGACGTCGGGCTCTGCAGGCCGTCGGCGGCGGTCAGCAGGGTCGTCGACCGGCCGGCTCCGTCGATGCCGGCAACGGTGTTCCGGCCGACGAGGGCGGCGATCACGTGGTCGGTGCCGTTGCCGGCGAAGCTGAAGTCGTCGATGCCGGTCAGGCCGCAGGCCCGGACCTCGACCTTCGCCGGCCTACCGTGGTCCACCGGGATCCGCAGGAGAGTTCCCTGGTCCAGGTTGGTGGCCCACACCGCGCCGTTGCGGAACTTGATGCCGTTGACGCCCAGGAACCCGGTCGCGGCGAGCTCAGGCGCGGAGGACCACACGGTCACTCGCCCGCCGGCCTGCCGCACGGTGGAGATGGTGCCGAGCACCGAGTCGGTGATGTAGAAGGTCCCGCTGTCCTCGTCGAAGGCCAGGCCGTTGGGCAGGCCGGCTGCCGGCAGCGAGGCGATGCGCCGCGGGGTTCCGCCGCTCCTGAGCCGGTACAGGCCGGTGGAGGCGGCATCGCCGCTGGCGTACAGGAAGTACAGCGTGCCGTCCCGGTGCCGCACGATGCCCGTGGTCAGGGCGAACTTGAGCACTGGCGTGTTGACGCCGCCGTCGGCGGGAACGGCCAGGGTCGCCAGGGTGCGGATTCCCCCGTCCCGGTCGATCGACGCGACCTGGCGGGCACCGGCGAAGGTGACGTACGCCGTGCCGTCCGGCGCCAACGCGATGTTCTCCGGCGTCTGCCCCCTGGCCAGGTCGAAGTGCAGGGCGATCCGCGAACGGAGCGCCGCCGGCGTGGCCGACTGATCCCGTACGGACGCGGCCGGCACCTCGACGGCGGGCGGCCCGGAAACGGCAGCCGAACCCGTGCCGGTGTTCCACACCGTCACCGCGACCAATCCGGCGACAGCGGCAGCGATGGGGGCAGTGATCATCCTCTTACGCATGTCTTTCCTCTTTCCCTGGGTGCCAGCGGCATCTTTTGGGCGCACGGAACCGTCACGCCTTCTCTGGGGACGCGATGAATGGCGGTGGACGCCTGACCGTCGCGATGCGCCTGTTCGGCGTGGATCGACGACGGAATGGTCGACGTGAGCTACTTACCGGCCGCCGCGTCGACGGTCGTCGCCTGATCAGCAGGTGCTGTCCGGGCGGTTGCGGTGCCGTGCATCAGGAGCGTCATGGCCGCGTGTGACGGTGAACCGAGCTCCGTGGTGGCGACAACGACGTTCTGGCCCTGCTCGGTACGAAGGCTCTGCTGGGTGACGCTCATCGTGCCGACCAGCGGATGCCGCATCTCGTACACCGGCTCGCCGCCGGACTTCACGCGGTGATCGGCCCACATGCGACTGAATTCCGGGCTCTTGACCGACAGCTCACCGATCAGCGCGGCCAGGGCCGGATCATCGGGATGCTGCCCGGACGCCAGGCGTAGGGTGCCGACCACGGCGCGGGCCTTCTCCGGCCAGTCGACGTAGAGCTCGCGGGTGTGCGGGTCGAGGAACACCAGACGGGCCATGTTCGGCCGGCTCTCCGGCAGTTGCGGAGTCGTGAAATCGACGTGACCGGCGAACAAGGCGTTTCCCGCACGATTCCAGGCCAGCACGTCGCTACGCCGCCCCAGCACCAGCACGGGAACGTCACCCATCGCCGCCATGAGCTGGCGCACCGCTGGGGTGACCCGCTCCGGCGCCGTCCGCCGGCCGCTGCTGCGGCGACGGGTTCCGGTGGCCAGAACGTGCAGGTGCCGGCGCTCCGCCTCGTCGAGCCGCAAAGCCGCGGCGATGGCGTCCAGGACCTCCGTGGAGGCATTCGAAGACTGCCCCTGTTCGAGCCTCGAATAGTAGGAGGAGCTGACCCCGGCGAGCAGCGCCAACTCCTCCCGGCGGAGCCCGGTCACCCGCCGCCGACCGGCGTAGGTGGTCAGGCCCACGTCCTCCGGCCTCAGCTGTGAACGGCGGGTCTGCAGGAACTCGCCGAGCTGTCGTTTCGCGTTCACGTCATGAAGTATTCGGCCTGCCAGGGCCGGTAACCACACCTTGCCAGGGTGGGCCTGGCGGATGCTGATCGGTGGCGTGCTCAGAGGCAGGAGTGCAGGGCCTCGACCAACTCGTCGACGCGGTCGTGGTCGGCCAGCCGCGCGGTCGCGTACGCGAAGACGTAGCCCCGCTGCGGGTCGGCCCAGGCGCTGCTGCCGCCGATCCCGCCCATGCCCCAGCTGCCGTCCGGCTCCCGCTGCATGCCCAGCGTCCAGCACGCCCGGCGGTCCAGCACCAGGTCCGGGCCGTCGTACTGGGCCCGGGTCGCCTCGGCGACCAGCTCCGGGCGCAGCAGCCGCACCCCGTCCAGGGTGCCCCCGGCGAGTAGGCCGGCGTAGCAGCGGGCCAGCCCGGCGGCCGTGGCGTGCAGGTTCACCGCCGGCACCTGCGCGCCCCGCCACAGGGCACCGTTCAGCACCGCCACGTCCAGGCCGCCCGCCGGGTTGCCCAGCGCCGCTGCCCGCAGCGACCCCGGCTCGCCGAGCGTGCGGACCGGCCAGCCCGGATCGGCGTACGACAGGTCGGCGCACCGCCGCTGGTCGGCCGCACCGAGCCCGAGGCCCAGGTCGAGCCGCCACGGGCCGGCGATCTCCTCGGCCAGGAACCGGCCCACCGGCCGCCCGTCCACCCGCCGCACCAGCTCGCCCACCAGGTGCCCGTACGTCCAGGCGTGCTCGCCCGCGACGGTCCCCGGCGTCCACTGCGGCTCGGCGGCGGCCAGGTCGGCGCAGAGCAGGTCCCAGTCCGCGACCGCGTCGGCCGGCCGGGGCACCGGGAACGCCGGCAGCCCGGCCGTGTGGCTGAGCACCTGGCGGACCGTGGCCGGCGCGCGGAACCCCGGCCAGTGGTCGGCAACCAGGTCGTCGAGGTCGAGCCGCCCCCGGTCGACGAGCAGGAGCAGGCAGAGCGCGGCCACCGGCTTGCCCACCGAGTAGACGTCGACCAGCGTGTCCGGCCGCCACGGGTCGAAGGCCCCCGTCGCGGGGACCGCCGTGCCGGGCGGGACGGCGGCGCGGGAGCCGGCGACGAGGTCGACGACCGGTGCGCCGCCGTACCAGATGGCGAGGCCGGCCCCGGTTTCCCGGCCGGCGGCGAACAGGTCGTGGAAGCAGTCCCGGACGGGGGCGAAGCGTGCGCGCATCCGGTCACGGTAGGGGCCCGGCGGCCTGGAGGCGCGGGAATTCCGGGAGGCGCGGTGGCCGGCGGTCCCCGGGTGCGGAATGCTGGTCCGATGGCGGAACCGGAACTGGTGGACGTGGTCGTGCTCGGGCTCGGGGTCGGCGGCGAGGAGGTGGCCGGTCGGCTCGCCGAGGCCGGCCTGAGCGTCGTCGGGATCGAGCGGAGGCTGGTCGGCGGCGAGTGCCCGTACTGGGGGTGCATCCCGAGCAAGATGATGATCCGGGCGGCGAACGCCGTCGCCGAGGCCCGGCGGGTCAACGAGTTCGCCGGCGAGGCCGAGGTCCGCCCCGACTGGGCCCCGGTGGCGAAGCGGATCCGCGAGGAGGCCACCGACACCTGGGACGACCGGGTCGCGGTGGAGCGGTTCACCGGCAAGGGCGGCCGGTTCGTGCGGGGCAGCGGGTCGCTCGCCGGACCCGGCCGGGTGCGCGTCGGTGACCGGGTCTTCCAGGCCCGGCACGGCATCGTGCTCGGCACCGGCACCCGGCCCTTCGTGCCGCCGCTGCCCGGGCTGGCCGACACGCCGTACTGGACGAACCGGCAGGCCATCGAGGTCGAGGAGCTGCCGGGGAGCCTGCTGGTGCTCGGCGGCGGCGCGATCGGGCTGGAGCTGGCCCAGGTCTTCGCCCGGTTCGGCGTCGAGGTGACCGTGTTGGAGGCGTCGGGCCGGGTGCTCGCCGTCGAGGAGCCCGAGTCCTCCGAGGTGGCCGCCGCCGCCCTGCGCGCCGACGGGGTGCGGATCGCCACCGACGTACGGGCGGAGCGGGTCGACCACGACGGGCGGGCGTTCACGCTGCGCGCGGCGGGCGGCGCCGAGTTCACCGCCGAGCGGCTGCTGGTGGTCACCGGCCGCCGGGCGCACCTCGACGAGCTGGGGCTCGACACCGTCGGCGTCGACCCGGGCCAACGGTTCCTCGCCGTGGACGACCGGCTGCGCGCCGCCGACGGGATCTGGGCCGTCGGCGACCTGACCGGGGAGGGCGCGTTCACCCACATCGCCATGTACCAGGCGGCCATCGTGGTCGCCGACGTGCTCGACCACGTCCGGCGGGCGCAGGCCGGCCCGGATGCGAGCGGCACCGCCAGCGCGGTCGGCGGCGCGGCGCGCACGGAGGGCACCGGGATCGCCGGCGGGGTGCCGCACGCCGACTACCGGGCGCTGCCCCGGGTCACCTTCACCGACCCCGAGGTCGGCGCGGTCGGGCTCACCGAACGGCAGGCCCGCGAGCGGGGCATCAACGTGCAGGTCGGGGTGAGCCGGCTCGACTCGTCCACCCGGGGCTGGATCCACCGGGGCGACGGGTTCGTCAAGCTGGTCGCCGACGCCGACCGTGGGGTGCTGGTCGGGGCCACCTCGGTCGGCCCGGCCGGCGGAGAGGTGCTGTCGGGCCTGGTGGTGGCGGTGCACGCGGAGGTCCCGCTGAGCCGGCTCCGGCACATGATCTACGCGTACCCGACGTTCCACCGCGCCATCGAGACCGCGCTGCGCGAACTGAAGTAGCCGACCGACCCGTCAGGCGGGGGTGCCGTGGCGGCCCGCGCCGGCCGCGAACCGGGCCGCCCCCGCCGCCGCGTCGGCCGCGAGGGACGCCGCGCCGTAGGCCAGCTCCACCGCGAGGGCGTCCGGCTCGGGCAGGTTCGCGCCGGCCAGGACCGCCGCGCGGTCGTTGCGCAGGCACGCCTGCGGGTGCCGGGCGACCTCGGCGGCCAGCCGCTCGGCCTCCGCGCGGGCCGTGCCCGGCGCGACCAGCCGGTTCACCAGCCCCATCGCGTACGCCTCCTCGGCCGGCACCGGCCGGCCCGTGAGGATCAGGTCCATCGCCCGGCTCTCGCCGATCAGCCTCGGCAGCCGGACCGTGCCGCCGTCGACCAGTGGCACGCCCCAGCGCCGGCAGAACACCCCGAGCACCGCGTCGGACTCGGCGATCCGCAGGTCGCACCAGAGCGCCAGCTCCAGCCCTCCGGCCACGGCGTACCCGGAGATCGCCGCGATCACCGGCTTGGCCAGCCGCAGCCGCGTCGGGCCCATCGGGCCGTCGCCGTCCGGCTCGACCCGGTTTCCGCTCGGCGTGCCGATCGCCTTGAGGTCCGCGCCCGCGCAGAACGTGCCGCCGGCCCCCCACAGCACGGCCACCGCCGCCGCCGGGTCGGCCTCGAAGGCGCGGAACGCGTCGGCCAGAGCCCGGGCGGTGGGCCCGTCGACGGCGTTGCGGGACGCCGGCCGGTCCAGGATCACCGTGGTCACCGCAGCGGCGTGTTCGACCCGTACCCCCATCGGGCCAGCATGCCCTCCCCGGGCGCCGACGCGCCAGCGGACGTGACCCGGTCCGGACGTGGCCTGGTCTGGACGGCCATCGGGTGTTCGTACTCCGTACATCGGCTTCGCGTGGCGGACAGTCCGGCACGTGGCGACTTCTCTCAGCTCCCGTCGTTGGCCAGAATGCGCGCTGAAGGGACACCGAAAGTGGCGGTGCGACTCCGGGCGGTGCGCGGCGTGCGCCGCCGGGAGCCCCGAGCGAGGTGAGGCGAGGGACGCCGGTCGGCGTCCCCGGCGGCGATGCGGGAGAGGCCGTGACAGCACGTACCGGGGCGGGACCGCTCGCGACGAAGCGCGTCGACCGCGGCGACGAGGTGCCCGCCGACCCGCCGGGGCCCTGGTCGCGGCTCGTCACGAACGACCCGGACGAGGCGCACCGCTGGCTGCTGGCCGCCTACCCGGACCACCGCCTCCGCGCATCCGACCGCCGTGGGGAGTTCGCCTTCCACGCCACCCACGCGCGGTTCGGCTCGGCCAGCCTCGCCCGGGTGCGGTACCCGATGAACGCGGACAACGAGGTGTTCACCCGGGACGTCGTCGGGGTGGTGGAGGTGCTCTCCGGCGGCTGGGGGGTCGACGCCGGGGCCGGGGAGGTGATGGCCGGCGCGGGTGACCTGCTGCTGGTGCCGCCCCGGCGGACCAGGGCGATCCTGCACCGGGACATGGAGGTCGTCGCCGTGGAACTGCCCCTCGCCGACGTGCGGCGGGTGGCGCAGGAGCGGTGCGGCCTCGCCCCGGTCGACCTGCGGTTCCAGGGACTGTCGCCGGTGTCCCCGTCCGCCGCGGAGCTCTGGCGCAACACCACGCGTTATCTCACCCGGGTGGTGCTGCCGGACACCGCGTTCGGAGCGAGCGCCCTGGTGCAGGCGGAGGCGACGGGCCTGCTGGTGGCCGTCGCGCTGGCCACGTTCCCCAACACGACGATGACCGGGGCGCCGTCGCGCGGCGCCGGTGCCGTCGCGCCGGCCGCGGTCCGTCGCGCGGTCGCCTACATCGAGGAGTACGCGGGCCAACCCCTGACCGTGACCGATGTGGCGGTCGCGGCCGGGCTGGGCGCGCGGGCGCTCCAGCAGGCCTTCCGGCGATACCTCGACACCACCCCGACGCGCTACCTGCGGCGGGTGCGCCTGGAGCGGGTGCACACCGAGCTTCAGGCCGCCGAGCCCGGCGTGGGCCTCACCGTGGCCGCCGTCGCCGCCCGGTGGGGCTTCGTCCACCTGGGCCGGTTCGCCACGGAGTACCGCCGGGCCTACGGGCGGCCGCCCAGCCAGACCCTGCGCGACGCGGGTTAGCATCGCCGGCGGCACGATCATGCGAGGTGCCCCGCGTGCGCGGGGGGAATCGGGAAGCCGGTGTGGCTGACCGACCGAACAGCCAATTCAGGTACGTCGATGCGGCGGTTAGGCTGGCGATCGCACTGAGTCACCAGTCCGCTACGCAAAGAGGAGTTCCATGCGTACCACCGTCAAGGTCCTGGCCGCGTCCGCCCTCGCCACCCTGGGCCTGGTCGCCGTCGCCACCCCGGCCCTCGCCGCCGCCCCGGCACCCTTCTGCGAGTCCGGCGCGTCGCAGTTCTACTGCGACGCCAGCAGCACCGGCACGACGACCTGGAGCATCACCTGGTACTCCGGCAGCGTCGGCACCTTCACGACGGCGGGGGCGACCCTCTTCGCCGCCTGCCCGGCCAGCAACATCGGCCGCCCGGTGCGGGCCAGCTACAGCTACTTCGACGGCAGCACGACCCAGTACAGCGGCACCACGCAGTTCATCTGCCGCAGCGGCAACTGGCAGTAGAGCCGTCCCGCGTCCGGCGTACGCGTGCACCACGCGTACGCCGGACAAGCTCGTCACCGCCGCCCGGTTTGCGACCGCTTCTGCCGGGAAGCCGGACGGAATGCGGGCACTCTTGGCGAGAATCGAACAGGCCTCGACCCTGGACCGGGCCGGCGACCGGTTGCAGCGCGCCGTCCAGGCCACCCTGCGCCCGCAGCGGGTCCGCGACCTGCTGCACGGCGTCTTCCTCGGCCATCCGCTGCACCCGGCGCTGGTGCAGGTGCCGGTCGGCTCCTGGATCAGCGCCGCCGTGCTCGACCTGATGCCCGGCCAGCGCCGGGCGGCCACCGCCCTGGTCGGGCTGGGCACCGTCAGCGCCGTCCCGGCGGCGATCGCCGGCCTGAACGACTGGGCGGCCCTCTCCCGGGACCAGCGCCGCGTCGGGCTGGTGCACGCCGCCGCCAATGCCGCCGGTCTGACCCTGTACGCAGGCTCGCTGGCGGCCCGGCTGCGCGGGAGGCACGGCACGGGGCGGGCCCTGGCGTACCTCGGGCTGAGCGCGGCGAGCGCGGGGGCGTACCTCGGCGGGCACCTCGCGTACAAGCAGGGGGCGCAGGTCAACCAGAGCATCTCCGAGCTGCACCGGATCGGCGAGGGCTGGCACCCGCTGGCGGACGTGGCCACCCTGCCCCAGCGGAAGCTGGTCACCCGCGAGGTGGACGACGTCTCGGTGATCCTCTACCGGCACGGCGACGAGGTCACGGTGATGCTAGAGCGCTGCCCGCACCAGAGCGGCCCGCTCGGCGAGGGCGAGGTCACCGAGATCGACGGGCACGCCTGCGTCGTCTGCCCGTGGCACGGGAGCGCGTTCCGGCTCAACGGGGGCGAGGTCATGCACGGGCCGTCCGGGAACGACCAACAGATCCTACCGACCCGGACGGTCGACGGGGTCCTGGAGGCGAGGCTGCCCTGAGGCCGGGCCTTCCTCGGCCTTCCTCGGCCTTCCTCGGCCTTCCTCGGCCTTCCTCGGCCTTCCTCGGCCTTCCTCGGCCGGCGACGCCGCCGGCCCCGGGGCGCGTCGGGCTCCGCCCGGGGCGCGCCGCCATGTCGGCGACATGGCGGTTTCCCCGGCGCCGGATGCCCCCATGTCGGCGACATGGAGTCGATCATGGACCTCCGTCCCGTCCCGGCGACCGACCGCCCGCCCGCCCGGCCCGGCCCTGCGCTCGCGCGCTGCGGGTCAGTCCCGGCGGTGCCGGCCGGTGACGAGGGCCCGCGCGCCACTGGCGGCCCTGGCGATCGCCGGCCGGCGGCGCAGCCCGAGGACGGCCCCGATCTGCGCCCCGACGATGCTGGCGACGGCGAGCACCGCCGAGACGGCGAGCGGCCGGTTCACCTGATCGCCCGCGCCCGCCCGGGATGCCCCGGCGGCCATCGCCGGCTGCGGCCCGGAGGGCGGCTGCGCGACCTGCTGGGTGCCATGCGACGAATCGACCGACGACGAACCGGCCGGCGGCTGGGCGGCGGAGGGGCCGGGGGCGGGGCGGGTGGCCCGTGGCGACGTGGGTGAGGGCGGCGTGGGCGACGGCTGCGTCGCACCCGGTGCCGCCGGCGCGTCGGCGGCGGGCGGGGTGACCGTACCGCCGGGGGCGGGCATCGTGGGCCGGACCACCAGCTTTCCGGTCGCGTGCCGGCGGGCCCCGGCGTCGTGGATGCCGTCGGGCAGCGTGATCAGCTGCCCCGGGCGGATGCGGTCCGGGTCGCCCAGGCGGTTCAGCTTCGCCACGTCCCGGTAGCTGTCGAAGTCGTCGAGGTAGCGTTCGGCGACCTCGCCCAGGTAGTCGCCCTTGGCCACCCGGTACACCACCGGTTCCGCTTCCTGCGGCAGGCCGGCCGCGGTGGCGGCCGTCGGCGTCGCGGCCCGGGCGTCGACCACCGGCATTGCGGCGACCGGGCGGGCCGCCGGGGCCGCGACGGCGGCGGGGTACGGGCCGGACAGCACGGTGGCCGCGCTGGCGGCGGCAGGGCTCGCCGCGATGATCAGGGCCACCGAGCCGACCAGTGCTGCGGCGGCGCGCTGCTGCCGGCTGATCCCGGGCAGCCGGGGTGCCGGTCGGCGCAGCGACTGCGCGCCCAGCTCCACGAGCACGGAGAAGGCGAAGGTGGCCCAGCCGAACCAGCCGACCAGGGCCAGCGCCCGCAGGAAGAGCTGACCGTCGTCCCGGCTGGTCAGCGTCTCGCCGATCTCGGCGAGGGCGGGCACATGGTCGGGCAGCGGGTTCCCGGCGAACGCGATCAGCGCCACCGGCCCCCCGACCAGCACGGCGATCAGCACGACCAGCGCGCCGAACCCGGTGAATACCTGCCCGACCCGCCGTACGGCGGAGCGACCCGGTGCGGCCATGGCGTGCCTTCCCTTCCTAGGGGCCCTCGGTGAGGGCGCGTGCGGTGGCCTCGCCGGAGACGGTGACGGCGTCACCGAAGCCGAAGAGGCCGAGCAGGTAGCGGTCGTAGGTGACGGTGACCTGGACGCGGATGAGCTTCTCCCCGTCGACGACGGGGAACTCGACGCTGTGGTCGGTGGCACCGGCGGCGGCGAGGTAACTAGTCACCGCCGCCCTGGCCGCCGCCTCGTCGATCTCCTTGCGGCCGCCCTGGATGGCCTTCGCCCGGTCGATGGACTGGCCGCCGGTGCGGGCAGCCTCGGCGGCCAGGTTGTCGGCCAGTTGCCGGGAGCGGAGCTGCCCGGCGCCGTCGAAGGCCAGACCGATGATCGCGAGGACGCCGATCATCGCCGCCGCCAGGAACAGGCTGACCCGGCCCTCGTCGCCACGCCACCGTCGCCCCGGCCCGCCGTCGGGGCCGGTGCCCACGGCCCCACCGAGAGCGCGGGCGGTCACGGCGCTGCGCTGGGCGCGGGCGGTCACGACCGGCTCCGGTAGCGGTCCAGAGGGGAGGTGAAGCTGGCCGAGATCGTCCGGCTGCCCGTCATGTCGGGCAGCAGCGCCAGGTCGATGTCGGTGAAGATGACCGTGCAGCTGACCTGCACCGTCACGGCGGCCGACGTGCCGGGGCCGCTGTCGAACGCCTCGGCGAAGCTGACCGGCGTTCCGCCCACCGACCCGCGCAGGGTGAGGGTGGGCTGGCCGGCGCAGTTGGCCCGTTGCCAGTCGAGTTGGCCCTGCGCGGCGGCCAGGGCCTGTTGGTGGGCCGTCCCGGCGTTCCGGGAGATGGACGCGGCGCGGGCGGCGTCGTGGGCCGCCGACTGGACCGCCTCCTGCGCGATCGCGGTACGCCCGGCGACGCCGGCCAGCACGATCAGCCCGATGAACGCCGGGGCGAGGACGGCCACCTCGACGGCGACCGACCCGCGCTCGGCTGCGGGGCGACGGTCGCGGCTCATCCCGTCGTCCACCGTTCGGCCGTGCCGTGGGCGGTCTGGTGCACCGGGAAGCTGACGCCGGGGATGACCGACAACGAGTCCCCGCTGACCGTGCAGGTCACCTCGGCCGCAGTGGTGACGCAGGCGGGGCCCGGCTGGTCCCAGCCGACCAGCCAGTCCCCGGCGGCGGTGAGGAAGTCGACCGCCCGCGCCTCGCCGGCCCCGGCGGGGGCCTGGTGCAGGCGCTGGGCGTTGACCGCGCTCTGGGCGGCGTTCAGTGCGGTGGCGCGGGCGACGAACCAGGCGGCGACCTGGATCGAGGCGAAGAGCAGCACGAGGATCGCCGGCATCACCACCGCCAGCTCCACCGGGTTGGCCCCGCGCTCCGCCCCGCCCCCGGCGAGCCGCCGCCGGGCCCGCCGACCGACCCGTACGACGGCGGTGAGCAGCCGCCGGGCCGCCCGACCGAGCCGTACGTTGGCGCGGGGCCGCCCCGGGCAGCGCAGGTCGGCGGACCGGTCGGCGGGTGCCGATCGGCTCCGGTCCACGCGGGTGGGGCGGTTCGTCATTACGGGGCCGTCGGGGCCTGGTGGTTCGGGATGGAGCTCATCCAGTCGTTGGCCTTGGTCAGGGCGAGGGCGGTGACGGCCATCGCGACGGCGACCAGCCCGAAGATGATCACCGCAGTCGGGACGGGGCTGTCGCCGCGTTCGCCGTCGCGGCGCAGCTCGGCCAGCCGTGTCGTCAGCGCGATGTGCAGATAGGCGATGAGGTGCATGACGTGCTCCTTCGGAGGGGGAGGGGTTCACAACCGGGCGAGGAAGGGGTAGACGGCGAAGCCGAGCAGCACGAAGACCAGCAGGGAACCCGGAATGTCCAGCCGGCTGGTGACGCCCTCGGCGCGGGCCAGGTTGTCGGTGCGGATCTGGTCCCGCAGGGAGTCGGCCCGGCTGCGCAGCGTCTCGTGCACCTGCGCGCCCTCGCTGCCCGACGAGCGCATGATCGCCCCGACGTCGCCCAGCTCCGGGATGCCGATCCGGTCGGCCAGCTCGCGCAACTCGTCCCACGGCGAGTGCATCTGCATCTGGGCGATCCGCAGCGACTCCCGGATCCGGTCGAACACCCAGCCGTCGCAGACCGCCGCGGCCCGCTCCAGGGCCTGCACCGGGCCGTGCGCGGCCGAGAGCTGCAACGCCACCAGGTCCAGGTAGGTGCAGACCGCCTGGCGGAACTCGTCCCGGGCGGCGTCCGCGCGGGTCAGCACGCTGCGATGCGCCACCAGGGCGGCGGCGAACGCCATGCCGAGGCTGCCCAGCAGCGGCACGGCCAGCGGCACGGACACGCCGCCGAGGAAGAGCACCGCACCGACGAAGGTCGGGGTGACGAGCCCCACCAGGGCGGAGAGCAGCAGGGACAGGGCGTACTGCTCGGGGGTGCGGTCGAGCAGGGCGAGCTGCCGGTGCGGCGGGCGCAGCCAGCGGGCGAACCCGCCGATCCAGTCGAGCCTGCGCCCCGTGGTGGCCCGGCCGGTGCCCGGCGGCTGGTGCAGCCGGCGCAGCGCGGGGCCGAGCGCCGGGGCGGCCGGCAGCGCCTCCCGGACCACCAGGAACAGCCCGAGGCCCACCGCCGCGCCGCCGACGACGGCGAGGGTGAGGTGCCAGTTGAGGATCACCCGATCACCTCCGCCGGATCGGGGGCGGGCAGGAAACGCGCCGGCCGGGGCGGCTGGCTCATCGCCCGCACCCAGGCCAGCAGCCCGACGAACGCCGCGCCGAGCACGAGCATCACGAGCTGCCCGACCGGCGTCCCGTACGGGCGGACGTAGTCGGTGTTGACCAGCCCGTAGGCGACGGTCAGCAGGGTCATCCCGGTGAGGAAGCGCACCGCGAAGCGCGGCTGGGTGCGCTTGGCCTCGATCTCCCGCCGGGTGGCGACCTCCGCGGCGGCGGCGCCCGCGATCGAGCCGAGGACGTCGCCGAGCCGCTCGCCCCGGTCGGACAGGTGCAGGATCAGCGCCGCCACCACCTGGTCGCACACCGGGTCGCCGATCTCGGCGGCGAACGCGAGCAGGGCGGACTTCGCCAGCCAGCCGGCCTGGAGGCGGGCGGCGAGCAGGCGTACCTCCTCCTCGATCTCCTCGGGGGCGGTGGCCAGCGTGCCGAGGATGGCCTGCTGGAGGCCCTGGCCGGTGGACGAGACGTCCTTGAGTCGGCGGGTCCACTCGCCGACCGCTTCGATCCGGGCGATGGCCCGCTGCTCGGCCCGGCCCACGGCGAACAGCCACGGCGCGCCGGGCACCGCCACGGCGACCAGCAGGCCGACCACCGGCAGCCCGGTGAGCAGGAACGCCAGGGCACCGGCCAGCACCGCCCCGCCGAGCAGGAACTGGTGGTTGCGCCGCTGGCGGGGCGTGCCGGAGCCGAGCCAGAGCCGGCTCAGCCCGCCGCCGGGCCCCGCGCCCGGGGCCGGGCCGGCCGGCCGGGTGGTGCCGACCAGCGCCACGACCGCCAGCACCAGGCCGGCCACGCACGCCGCCCCGGAGACAACCGCGACCAGCTCGATGTTGGCGGTCACCGGGCCACCGCCCGCGCCCCCAGCCGGGTGTGTCGGGGCCGCCGCCAGGCCCCGGCGCCGGCCTCGATCCACCGGCCCAGCAGCCGGGCGTCGTAGCCGACCCGCAGCAACTGGCTGCGGACGCGTTCCGGCAGGTGCCGGGGGACCGCCCGGCCGTCCGGGCCGGGCCCGAAGACCGTGGTGGTGGTGATCCGGCTGCCCTCGCCGACCCCGATGACCTCCTCGACGTGGGAGACGAAGCGGTACTTGCGCCCGCCGATCGCGGTCTCGTCCTCCACGGTGACGTAGACGATCAGGTCGAGGGCGTTGCCGGCCATCCGGCGGGCCTGGTCGACGGTCATCTCCCGGCCGTGGGAGAGCGCCAGCTCGACGATCCGCTCGCCCACCCCGCCCGGCGAGCGGGCGTGGATGGTGCACATCGACCCCCGGCTGGTGGTCATCGCCTGGAGCATCGGCACGATCTCCCGGGACCGCACCTC
This sequence comes from Micromonospora sp. NPDC057141, assembly GCF_042670805.1. NCBI lineage: Bacteria > Bacillati > Actinomycetota > Actinomycetes > Micromonosporales > Micromonosporaceae > Micromonospora > Micromonospora sp. NPDC057141. Next base: position 75,691 of record NZ_JBHUVA010000008.1, read on the forward strand.
GCCGACGATGATCCGCAGCACGCCCATCCGCAGCGAGACGGGGATCAGGTCGGCGATGCTCACCTCGCCGGCCGGGCGGCCGTCCAGCCCGCGCTCGCCGTGCCCCTCCCGGGCCTCGAAGCTCATCACCGCCCGGTGCTTGTGCCCCCGGCGGGTGGGCAGCAACTCCCGGCTCTCCTCCAGCAGCACGTACGGCTCGTCGGCCGGGATCTCGTCCATCAGCGCCCGGATGACGGTGGTCTTGCCCGCCCCGGCCAGGCCGGCGACCATGATGTTCAGCCCGGCCCGCATGGACGCCCGGAGGAAGTCGCGCAGCAGCGGGTCGATCATCTCGTCCAGGTCGCCCCGCCCGCCGGCGATGTCGTCGAGGCTCACCTCAAGGGTGTTGTGCTTGCGGATCACCGCGTACGGGCGGTGGCTGACCAGGAACACCGCGGCCAGCCGGCTGCCGTCGGGCAACTGCAGGTCGAGGGTCGGCTTCGAGGTGGACAGCGACCGCTCGGTCGCCCCGGCCCGGCGGGCCGCCGCCTGGAGGATCTCCACCAGCTCGTCGTCGCTGTCGGCGATCGGGTCGGCCCAGTCGACCCCGCCACCGTGCCGGGTGATGCGCACCTGGTCGCAGCCGAGGATGTGCACCTCCTCGATGGTGTCGTCGACCAGCAGCGTCTGGAGCCGCCCCAGGCCGACCAGCTCGGCGGTCACCTGGTCGAGCAGCAGCCGCTCCTCCCCGGCGGCCATCGGGGTGCCGGCCCGGCGGACCGCGTCCGCGTACTCGGCGACCACCGCGACGGCGAGCCGGGCCCGCTCGACGTCCTCGGCGTCGGCGTCGAACTCCCGACCGCGCTGCCACAGGGTGAGCCGCTCGCTGAGCTCGCGGCGCAGCTCGCGTACCACCGCGAAGTCGACCCGGGGCCTGGGCGGTGCCGGCGCGACGGGCGGTGCCGGCGCGGCGCCCACCGGCGGCGCGGGCTGCTGCTGGCCGCCGCTCGGCGGGGTGTGCGGGTGGCCGCCGCCCGGCGCGGGGGCCAGCGGGGGCGCGATGGAGGTCGCGGCGGGCTGCCGCACCACCCGGGGATCGTGTGACACCGGCTCAAACCGCACCCGGCACCCCCTGGATGACGGGCCAGGCCAGCCGGGCCCGGCGGCGGTCCAGCAGCGCCCGGACCGGCACCTCCAGGGCGCCGGCCGCGCGCATCAGTGGCCGCCCGGCCCGCACGGTGCCGCCGAGGGTCAACACCTCCGCGGTACGCGGGTCGTCCGGCAGCCGCGCGATCACCGGAAGCCGCAGCGCCTTGCTGATCTCGCCCTGCCCGTGGCCGTCGCCGACCGGCAGCAGCCGCAGCGTGCCCGGCGGGACCCGGTGCTCGGTGAAGTCCCGCTCGATCGCCCGGACCATGGCCTGGGTGGCGGAGAGGTCAGGCAGCCTCGCCCGGGTGACCAGGAGAACCACGGCGGCGGCGCGCAGGATCGGCCACGGCGGGCCGGCGACCTGGAGCCGACCGCAGTCGACCAGCACGTCGTACGGGGGGTCGCCGCGTTCCAGGTCGAGGAAGAAGTCGGTGAACCGCTGCCAGAGCGGGGCGACGCTGCCGGCCTGGGCCGGGTCCACGACGCCGGGCAGCAGCAGCCGCTCCCGGCGCGGCGCGTCCAGGTCGACCAGCTGCGACCAGAACGCCGTCTCCAGGCTGCCGTCGCGCAGCTCCCCGACGGCCAGCTCGCCGATGCCCCGGGGGCCGTCCAGCGCCCCGCCGAGATAGCCCGCGAGGATCGAGCCGCCGGCCGGGTCGCACTCGGCGAGGATCAGCCGCCGGTGCCAGGTCAGGGCGCACGCGAGCGCGGACGCGGTGACGCCCGGCGAACCCTTGGCCGAGACCAGCGCGATGATCGCCATGGTCAGGCCGCCCGGGTCAGCACGACCGCGATCCGGCCCTGGGCGGCGAGCGCCACCACGGCGGGCACGTCCCGGGCGGTGAGCGCGACGTAGACCACCACGCTGCTGGTGCTCGGGGTGGCCGTGTCGATGACGGTCGCCTCGAACCGGGTGCTGGAGGCGGGCTGCCCGCCGGAGCTGCGGTCCGGGATGCTGACCAGCAACACCCGGTCGCCGGGGTGCAGCCGCTTCGCCGGCACCCGGCCCGGGGCGAGGTCGAGCGCGAGCTGCTGCTGACCGGGGCCGAGCAGCGGGTCGTCGGTGAGCTGCCCGAGGGTCAGCAGGGTGCCCGGGGTGAGGGCGACGGCCGCCCGCATGCCGACCACGTCGTCGAGCTGGGCCGCCGGCACCGGCCGCAGCCCCTGACCGCCGGCCACCTGCACGGTGACCAGGTCGTCCGCGCCCAGCGTCCGGCCCACCTCGACCGGGCGGGCGACCGCCAGGTAGCTGCCGGTGGCCCGGACGGAGGTGACCGCGAACGCCGCGCCGAGGCCGCCGAGGGCGATCAGCAGCACGGCGAGGCCGAGCAGGCCGGGCCGGACCCGCCGCTGCCGGACGACCCGGGGCGGGGTGACCGGAGCGTCCACCGGTTGCCCGGTCCCGTTGCGCGTAGCGAGACTCACCGCGTCACCACCTGAAGTTCGTCGATCTGGATCTGGACGGTGCCGCTGGTCCGGGTCTGCGGGATCTCGCCGCTCACGTCGTTGCTGGCCGACCAGCGCACGGTCCAGTGGGTCGTGGCGAAGATCTCGTACGTGTCGGCCTTCGCATAGCCGCCGTCGTAGCCGCAGTCCGGCGAGGGGCCGCCGGCGTTCGGGCCCTGCGGGTCGTACGGGGTGCCGGGACCGTGGCAGGTGACCTTGTCGCCGTTGCCCATGTCCCACACGATCTTGTCGACCTTCGCGGTGATGTTCACCGTCAGGCCCCGGTCGGAGGCCGACGCCTCCAGCTGGCCGAAGTAGTTGTCGCCCGGGCTCGCCCACATCCACACCGGCAGGCCGACCAGCCCGGGGCCGATGCTCTTGCGGGGGGCGACGGTCGCCCGGGGCGGCAGCAGCGAGATCGAGGCGAGCGCCCGGCGGGCCAGCTCCTCCGGGTCGGGCGGGGCGCCGTAGCCGGGCGGCGGGGCGTCCAGCAGGACCTCGCGCACGCTGCCGAGGTCGCCGCCGTTGCAGGTGGCCGTGTACCACTGCATGCCCTCGGGAGTGTCCTCCGGCTGCGGCTCCGACAGCTTGTAGTAGCAGCCGTCGCCGTTGTTGAACCAGCCGAGATCCTCGTCATAGCAGGGGAGGACCTTGCCCTTCCACTGGCACTTGCCGTTGCCGCCGTTCGACCCGTCGCCGTCGCCGGGGTTTCCGCCACCGGGGTTTCCGCCGCCGGGGGTGCCCGGGTCGTCGTCCCAGACGTCGCAGTCGTTCTGCCCGATGGGGCACTCGATCCCGCCCTCCCGGGCCGCCGCGACGGTGGCGGTCGGCGGGGCCGCCGCGACGGCGAGAGCGAGGACCAGGCCGATCGTGGCCAGCAGCCGCCCGGGGCGGGTGGCGCGCAGTCCGGGGTGGGCGGCGCGCAGTCGTCCCGGGCGGCTGGCGGAACCGGCCGCGCGGCGACCCCACCGGGTCAGCACGGCTGGTCCTCGTGGCCGGCACCGTAGTTGATCAGCCAGCGGCCGTCGTACCGGGTGGCCGTCGCGGTGGCCAGGTGCCGACCGCCGCCCGAGCCGGGCACCACCCGTTTGGTCTTGGCGTAGACCAGCCGGTAGTCGGTGGTGTCCAGGCAGTCCTGGATCTCCACGGTGGCCGGGACGGAGTCCAGGCTCACCGAGGTGACGGTGGGGTCGGAAACGAACGTTCCGGTACGCACGGCACCGTGCTCCTTCGCATCGCGAATTGCCAGTCGAACCCTGGTCAACAACGGATCGGCCAGGAATCTGGCCAGTTCCGGGTGGCGCGGATCGCTGCGCCGGCTCGCCGCCCGCGATGCCACGAGATATCCGGAATAGGCGGCGAGCGCCGCTTTTCGGGCCGCCCGTTCCTCGGCGGCGGTCGGGGTGGCGGCGGCGCTGGACCGGGCCGCCGGGTGGGGCCGCGCGGCGGCCTCGGGCTCCGCGCCGCAGGCGGCCACGGGTGCGGCGGTCAGGGCCGTGACCAGTAAGATCATCCATCGGCCGGGATGCCGTGTTCGCAACGCCGCGCCTCCTCGCTGGCGACCCAGGCAGGCGGTGCACCGACCGTCTCCGGGCGTGCGGCAGCGTGGCCGGATCAACCTATCCGGGCCTTTCGGTTCACCGCCGCATTTACCTATGCTGATCTTCTAGGAGCCGTGCACCGATGTCTTCTGTGGCCTCCGACGCCTCATGCTGGGGTTGCGCCGTACTCAAGGGGCGAGCATAAGCTGACGCCTGGCGATGCAACAGAGGCAATCCGCTTGAATACTCTGAGTGACGGATGGCGGTGATCACGGATGGCGGGCGTCGATGCCCCGAGCTGCGCCCCGCTGCTGCACGATGCCCCCCGTCGCCGTGGCGAGACGTTGTCGGCGGTCGGCCCGTTCGGTTCGGATGCTGGTCCGCTCCAGGCTGGTAGGCCCGAATTGCCCCCCGGTCGGCGGGAGGTCGTCGCCGGGCGGGCACCCCACCCGGCTGGCGGCCCGGCGGAACGGCCAGCCGCCGGATTCCGCACCATCCGCTACACGGCGGCCAACCGAGAACTACTCACCGTATCGCCCCGACCAGGGGTGCCCGGGCCTCGGACCCGGGTATGACCGGGGAACGGCTCCGGCAGCCGCCCGTCCCGGCCCCCACGCCGCCCACTCCGGAGCGGCCTTCCCGCGTACGCCTGACGGCCCTCCTGGCCGGCACGCCGCTGCTCCGCCTCGCCGTCGCCCGCTACGCCGTACCACCGGGGGAGCCGGACCGGGTTGCCTGCCCGCGCTGCGGCACGCTGTTCGGCCTCGCCCGGCCCTGGCCTGCGCTGGGCCCGACGGCGCGCTGCGGCGGCTGCCGGGCCCGGGTCGGCGCACCGGCCGGCACGGTCGAGCTGGCCGCGCTCGCGGCGCTGGCGGCGCTCGTGGCGGTGCCCGGCGCGCCGGCCGAGCGGGCGGCTTTCGCCTGGTGGCTCTGCTGCGCGGTGCCCCTGACCCTGATCGACGCGGCCGTGCACCGGCTGCCCGACCGGCTCACCTGGCCGGCCGCGGCCGGAGTCCTGGCGCTCCACGGCGTGGCCGCCGCGACCTCGGCGGGGGCCGGCCCCTGGCTGCGCGCCGCCGTCGCCGGGGCCGGGCTGGCGCTGGCCTTCGCCGCCACCACCCTGCTGCTCGGGCGGCGCGGCTTCGGCCTCGGCGACGCCAAGCTGGCGCTCGGGGTGGGCGCGCTGCTCGGTTGGTACGGCTGGCCCGTGCTCGTCCTCGGCCTGCTGGTGACGTTCACGCTGTCCGCGCTGACCAGCCTGGCGCTGCTGCTGGCGCGCCGGGTCCGCTGGTCCAGCCACCTGCCGTTCGGCCCGTTCCTCGCCCTCGGCACGGTCGCTGCCCTGCTGCTCACCCGCTGACCGTCCCGCCTTGCCGGCTCCCCGCGCGCTCGCGGTTCCCTACCTGCGCCGGCTCCCCCCGCGCTCGCCGCCTGCGCGCCGCCGTGCTTGCTCGGCTCGTGAGAAGGGGACCCTTCTATGCCGTAGGAGTCAACAAGGGGCCCCGCCTTTCACTGGGCGGGCCAGGCGGCGCAGGCGCTCAGCCGCCGGCCGGGCCAGTAGCGGGGCGCCGACGCCGGTGACCAGCGCGCCGAGCAGCAGGCCGGCGAGCACGTCGTGCGGGTAGTGCACCCCGACGAAGACGCGGGAGAACGCGGCGAGCCCGGCCAGCGGGATCGCGTACCAGGCGAGTCGGGGCGAGAGCAGCACGATCGCCGCCGCCAGCGCCCCGGCGATCGTGGAATGGTTGCTCGGGAAGGACCAGTCGCCGACGGGCGGGCACCGTTCGGCGAGGATCAACAGGTCGGTCGGGATGCGGCAGGGCCGGTCCTGGTCCACGACGGTTTTGAGCAGCTCGCTGCCGCCGTACGCGAGGACCGCGGTGACCGGCGCGGCCACGGCGAGGGCCAGGTTGCGCGGCCCCGCGCCCAGCCTGGGCAGGGCGACCGCCACGAGGAGCAGCCCGAGCAGGACGATCGACCACTCGGTGAAGTGCGCGACGAACCACTGGACCGGCTCGGGCGTGCCGTCCGCGAAGCCGACGACATCATGGTACAGATCAACGCTGAACGGTGGAATCGGCGACAAACCAGCATTGATCATGACTTACTCTACCAAAAGTTCATCTGCTGTTTACCCGACCCGCGCTGGGGAAGCGCATACGGTAGAGAAGGGTCCCCTGCTTACGCCTGAGGCGAGCCCAGGTGGGGCACGGGCTGCTGCACCACGCCGGACATCCGCTCGACGACGTCCTCCAGCGCCTCGAAGGCGTACGCCCAGTTGTGGCACTTGAAACTGCGCAGCCCGTCGATCGGAGTCCGGCAGTCGACGCAGTGCACCCCGGGGATCGCGTCCGGGACCTCGGTGTTGACGTACCGGCGCTCGCCGAGGATCACCCGGGCGATCATCGCGGGGTCGTGCACCCCGTGCAGGGCCGATGAGACGATGTCCAGCCAGTTCATCCGCCGGCCGCACTTCGGGCAGTCGGGCTCGTCGCCGCTGACCCACAGCGGTGCGCCGATGCTGCGCGCCGGCATGCCGAGCAGCTTCTCGATCCGGCGTACGTCGTGCTCCGGGGTGACCCAGCGGTGTCGGCCGGGCAGCGAGGCCGGTGAGTCGTACACGGCGCGGAACAGGACCGGATCGACCTCGACGGTCTCCCGCTGACGGGTCATGGCGACCTCCTCGACCTCGCGACGCCGGCCCGGCCGACGCCCGCAGCCCACCGTCGCCCGGGTGGCCGACGGACACAACCAGATCAACGACACGGCGGGTCTGCGGGCAGTCGCGCGGGGTGCTAGACATTCAGGGCGCGCTCACCGCGGGCTGCCGCGCAGTCGGGGCGCAGACCCGCTCCCGTGGAGGACACCGTGACCAGCGAGCCGGCACCGACCGCGACGGCCTTCGCCCCGACGACCCCCGCTGCGGGCGTCGGGACCAGGCCGAACGTCGCCCGGATGTACGACTACTACCTCGGCGGCTGCCACAACTTCGCCGTCGACCGGGCTGCCGCCCGCCAGGTCCTGGAGATATTCCCCGACACCGGCGTCGCCGCCCAGACCAACCGCGCGTTCCTGCGCCGCGCCGTGCGGTACGCCGCCGAGCAGGGCGTACGGCAGTTCCTCGACATCGGCGCGGGGCTGCCCACCCAGGGCAACGTGCACGAGGTGGTGCAGTCCGTGGCCCCCGACTCCCGGGTCGTCTACGTCGACCACGACGAGGTCGCCGTCGCGTACGCCCGGGGGCTGCTCGGCGACGCGGCCCGCACGGTCGTCGTCGAGGGCGACGTGCGTCGGCCCGACGAGCTGCTGGCCCACCCCGGCGTGACGGCGGCGATCGACTTCACCCGGCCGGTCGCGGTGCTCCTGGTGGCGGTGCTGCACTTCGTGCCCGACGCAGAGGACCCGTACGTGGCCGTCGCCCGGCTGCGCGACGCCACCGCCCCCGGCAGCCAGCTGCTGTTGTCCCACCTGACCCTCGACGGCGCCCCGCCGCTGCCCGCCCAGCAGGGGCGGGCCGTCTACCAGCAGAGCACCGCCCCGCTGGTGCCCCGCACCCGCGCCGACATCCTGCGCTTCTTCGACGGGTACGAGCTGGTGGAGCCGGGTCTGGCCTGGCTGGCCGACTGGCGTCCGGACGGCGAGCCGCAGGCGGGGGTGTCGCACGGCTTCGGCGGGGTGGGCGTACGCCGCTGAGCCGCCCGGTCCGGCTGGAGCGCAGGTGTCGGGTGGGGCCCGGCTCGTCGTCGGGCCCCACCCGGGCTCTCACAGTTCGCGGGGGCAGGTGGTGCGGTTCGTGGTGGAGTAGGCGGTGCGGATGCCGTACTCGAAGTCCTCGAGGCAGTTGCCGTACACGAGCATTCCGACCTGCACGGTCCTGCTGGCGTCCGAGTAGTAGACGATGGTGATGCTCTCGTTGTCCTTCGGATACGGGATGGCCTGGGCCGGGCTGGCCACCACCGCCGTGGTGCCGGCGACCGTCAGCAGGGTGGCCACGACGGCGTTCCGCACGAGCTTCTTCACTGAGGCGCCTCTCGATCGAGCAGGTTGGATGCGTCGATGATAGTCGTCGGTCGATCAATGGCACAGGTGCTCCGGCCTGTGCGACGCCGTTGCCCCGTCAGGGCGCCTACCGACCGGTCCTGGTACGGCGACGGCGGCTATCGTGCGGGCATGCCCAGGAAGGTCGAGCCGGTGACCGGGCCGCCGGCCGCCGCAGGACACGGAGGGGGCGAGGTGGACCGGGTGCCATGAGCGACGCAGACGACGAAGCACCGCTGGTCGCGGCCCTGTCCGACCGGCTCGCCGCCCTCACCTTCGTCGACCTCACCACTGAGCGGGTCACCGAACTCATCGTCGACACGGTCGCCGGCTGGGGCGCGGCCCGGGGTTGGCGGGTCTACCGACGGGCGGCCAGCGTCGTGCCGCTGCCGCCGCCGATGTCCGGGCAGCAGTCGGTCGTGGACGTGGCCTGCGCCCGGCCGGCCGCGCCGCCGGTGGTGATCGAGGTCGACCACACCGACCGACGCCGTACGGTCGAGAAGCTCCTCGCCGAAGCCGCCGCCGGGCGGGTGCCGATCTGGGTGCGGTGGGGCTCCCGTGGCTTCGCCGCACCACCGGAGCCGGTGCGGATGGTCACCCTTCCTGTCACCGCACGGCGCGGGGAGGCGGGCGTACGCCTGCATTCCCGCCAGCCGACGCGGCAGCTCCCGCCGCCGCCGGCGCACCACGCCGAGCCGGTCACGACCGGCCCGCCGGCACCCCTGTTCGACCCCACGGGCGTGAGCTGAGGCGGCGGCGCCGGGCCGGGGCCGCCGGTGGCGGGCCGCCCCGCACGTGGATCCGTCCGGCCCGGCGGGCGCGTGTGTCCAGCGCTGAAGCGCTTCCTGCGCACCGGATCGGTCGTTGGTGAAAGAAGGTGGAACCGTCGACGCCCGGGTGTGCCGTCCGAGCCCCCGGACCGGTGGTGTCGGCGGGCGACACCGGGGCGGCCTGCCGGACGGAGAGTTGACATGGTGCGTCAGGTCCACCGCACGAGGCAGAGCGTCTGCCTCACGACACTGATCGCGTGCGGCGTGCTGCTCGCCGGATGCGACGGGCAGACCGGCGAGGGGCCCGGGGATTCGGGGCCGTCTCCGACGGCCACCCGGGACCCGCGACCGCTGAAGCCGGAGGGCCTGATCGGCAACTGGACGCTCGCCGACGTCGACGAGCCCGGCGCCGGCACGGTGCTGCGCCTCGCCCCCCAGGAGTTGGACGTGGTCGGCAGCCGGTGCGGCACCCTGGGCGGAGCCTGGCGGGCCGACCCCGACGGTCTCTTCCTGGCGAGCATCCACTCCGCCTTCACCTATGCCGTCGAGGGCATCCCGGGCTGCGCGAGGGCCAGCCAGGACACCCCCGACTGGCTGCGGCGCGTGACGGCGTACCGCTTCGACGACGGGGGACGGCCCGTGCTCCTGGACGACCTGGCGCAGCCGGTCGCCCGGCTGATCCCCGGCGCCACACCGACCGCCGGGCCGGACATGTTGGACTCCGCGCTTGCGCCGCCGGTGGTCACCGACGAGGCCCGGCGGGACCTCGCAGCGACCCCCGCCCTGCCGGCGACGCTGACTCCCGTCGACCCGCACCGGCTGGCCCGTCACTGGGTGCCGGTCAGCGGGCACCGGGCGGCGTACGTGAAGTTCACCGCGGGCGGCGGGTGGCACGGCTCTGACGGCTGCAACGACAGCAGAGGCCGGTGGCTCACCGCGCCGGGCGGCGCGCTGCTCGCCACCGTCGGGGCCGTCACGCTGGTGGGCTGCGAAAGTGTGCCGGTGGACCACTGGCTCTCGACGGCCCGGCGGGCCGGCTTCGACGGCGCGGACCTGGTGCTGCTCGACGTCCGGGGCAGGGAGACGGGTCGGCTACGCGCCACCGGCTGAGGACATCCGGGCGCATTGGGCAGCGTTGCGTCCCCGGGTCAGGCCGCGCCTCGGTCGACCAGGCTGAACGTGGTGCCGATCGGGGCGTCGCCGAGAAGCTCCACGTAAATCTCCTTCTGGCTCGGGCTCCACTGCACCATCCCGTACTTCTCGCTGGCGATGGAGTAGGAGGGGCGCCCCTTGTCGTCCTTGCCCTCGAGGGTGAGCCCGAACAGGGTGGCATCGGTCGGGTGGCACTCGGCTCCCACCAGCGACGCGTACCCCGCAGAATCGATCTTGACGCCGAGGCACGGTTGGTGTGCGATGTCCGGGTTCAATGATTTGATCATGTAGTCGACGCCGACCGGTTCGAGCACGAAGAGGGCGTCCCGGCCGGTTCCGTCGCCGACGTGGACCTTGCCGTCGTACGGCAGCGAAAGGTCGCGGTCGATCTCCACGACGTGCAGCAGGATGCGCCGCTGGCCGGCCAACATTGCCCGGGTGCGGTCGGCCTCGGCGGACGACGGCGACCCGGTCGGCGTACCCGATCCGGGTGCCGGCGCGGTAGAAGCCGGCCCGGTCGTCCCCGGCCCGCCGGCCGCTGTCGATCCGGTGGGGCCCGGGTCGGAGCGGCCCAGCAGTCGCGGGCCGAACAGGAAGGCAGCCGCCAGCACCGCGACCACCGCCACGGTCGCGCCCAACCCGGTGAGCCAACCACGCCTGCTTGAGCCCGTGCGGCCGGCCGTCCCCAGCCCCGGCGGCATCGACCGCCCGCCCTGGTCGCCGCCGGCCGCCGGCAGCGCACCCGACGCTGAAGCCCCACCGGGGGTCTGGACGCCCCCCGAGGCCACCCCGACCCCCGGGCCCGCTGCGGTCAGCAACCCGTCGAGCAGTTCCCGGGCGGTGGGCCGGGCGACGGGGTCCTTCTCGAGCGCCCGGGAGACCAACTCCCGCAGCGGCCCGCCGAGTCCGGCCAGGTCCGGCGGTTGGGTGAGGATCCGCATCGCGATGGAGGTGGCAGAGTCACCCCCGAACGGGTTGCGGCCGGTCGCTGCATGGGCGACCAGGGCGCCCCACGCGAAGATGTCCGCAGCCGGACCGACCGGCCGGCCGGACGAGGTGTCGAACCGCTCCGGAGCCATGTACGAGACGGTCCCGACCATCTGGTTGGTCCGGGTGTGCTGGCTCGTCGCCTCGAACGCGCGGGCGATGCCGAAGTCGATGACCTTGATCCCGCCCGGTGCGACCAGGACGTTCGCCGGCTTCAGGTCCCGGTGGATCACCCCGGCGCCGTGGATCGCGGTGAGCGCGGTGGCCACCCCGACCGCGATGCTGTGCAGTTGCGCCGCCCCCAGCGGCCCCTGTTCCCGCAGCACCTGGGCCAGGCTGGGCCCCTCGACGTACTCCACCACCAGGTACGGCGGGTCGTGGCCCGGGTCGGCGTCCAGGACCTCGGCGGTGCAGAACGGCGGGACCTGGCGGGCCCGGTTGACCTCACTGCGGAACCGGGCCCGGAACTCGTCGTCGTGCGAGAGCTCCGGGCGGACCACCTTGACCGCCACCCGCCGCCCCTGCGGCGACCTGGCGAGGAAGACACTGCCCATGCCACCGTCGCCGAGCCGGCCGAGCAGGTCGTAATCGCCGAGTCGGGTCGGGTCGCCGGGACGCAGCCCGTCGTTCACGCCGGATGCCCGCAGGCCGCGACCAATTCGCGAACCGTTCTGCCAACCACCCGTTCCCCTTAGATCACTCGGACGCCGCCCGCAGCCTATCGTTCGCCGACCCGGCCCCGTCGATGCCGCCCGCGGCCGGGTGAGCCGCAGCGATGGAGATCCGCGGGACTTGATGCCGCAGGCGACCGGCGCGCCGGTGGACGCCGTCGCTGAGGCCCGGAAGGCTGGACGCTCTCAGGCCCGACGGCTGCGATTGGCCTGCTCGAAGATGTCGAGCAGCTCCAACATCGTCTTGCGCTGCTGTGCGGTGTAGAGCGGGTCCCGCAGGATCGCCTCGCGGGCGCTCACCCGGGGCTCGCCTTCCTCGCCAGGGTGGGCGGCCGGCGGAGCCGGCGTGCGACCGGCGAGCCGGTGCGCCTCGGTGGGGTCGATGTCGAGGGCGTCGGCGAGGGCGTTGACGACGCGGGCGGTGGGTGGCCGCTTGCCGGCCTGGAGGCGGTCGACCGTTGTACGGGCGACGCCGGTGCGGGCGCGCAGCTCCTCGTCTGTCCACCCGCGTGTGTCCTGTTCGGTGCGTACGCGCCACCAGAAGTCGTACGCCACGCCCCTTTCAGGCCCCTGAGTCACGTGCATGTTGTAGCACGACTGCACGATCCGGACACAGGCTCGACCAGGTCGGCGCTTTCCGCCCTCTTCCTTCTCGTATCGTCTTGCAGCGTTAACGTGCGCGGTCTATCATCGATGGCGCGCGGATGTGCTGCGATTCGATGCAAGGTGGCTGCTGGTGACGGAGCTGGACCCGGACCGCTTCCTGACCGTCCAAGAGGTTGCGGACGTCCTTCGGGTCTCCCGGTGGAGCGTCGGGCGCTACATTGAGGCCGGCGCGTTGGAGGCGATCAAGGGTGACGGGCCCAACGGCAGCGTCCGCATCCCACTGCGGAGCCTCCACGCCTACATCGAAGCCCGCACCGTCGGCAGCCCGGAAGCCAAGACGCGATGACCCGCTCTCATGGTCGGGGGTTTGCTCTGCGTCGTGCCCAATCGTTGGGCGGCCATGTTGTTCACAGTCAGATGTTTTCGCACGTCAGCGCGCATTTATTGGAGTGCCGCGTCGTTATTGCACGGTCCTCGTTGGATGCTGAGAATGGTGCGGGGCCGGCATGCGCCGGCCCCGCACCAGGGGCGGCTACCTCTGATCGTTGAACTTTGCGAGCGTGGCGATCAGGTGTAGCAGATGGGCGGTGGCCCTGGCTGCGTCAGCAGGGCCACCGCTTCCGTCGGCATCCAGCGCTATTGCTGCAAGCTCGAATGCGGCGGCCAACGCCTCCACTGCCCGGACCGTGCCGTCTCGGGGCGCTGGCTGCCTCCCGGGACGAGCGGGGCTTGTTTCGTTGGGGCCGTCAGGCCCGTCTTCTTCAATCACCGGTGACCTGAAGAAGGTCTACGCACTCCCCTCGCGTTCGACTCAACGCTCAGCAGGGGCGGGAGTGACGGACGTTGTGGCGGAAAGGCAGCCGCAGTCGCAGGAACGGTGAGTGGCCGTGACTGTTGCCTCACGGTCTTGCCGCACAGTTTGTGCGTCGACATCGGGCCGGATCCTGCTTCTCGCCTCTACAAAACGTCTCATATTGCCTGTAGCGGACATGCTTATTGAAAAGCAGCGGCGTGCCTATCGCTGGTTGCAATTTGCAGGATGCAAAGCCGTGTGACGTTTCGCACGATCGGAACAGCGTGCAGTGGCGGCGACCTGGGCGGAGTTGGGCTGTCGGAGTCGTGACCTTCGCCCGCAGGTGGCTGGCGTCCGGCCATCGATCGTGGCCGGTGCTGCGCGGGCGTCCCGGTGGTTTCAGTAGTCGGACGCCGTCTCTGCCATCGATCGGAAAGTCGGCCACGTCTGCCCTCGGCTGATCCAGACGGTGGCAGGCCGCTCCCGCGACAACACGCCGCCGGCGTTCGGGTCGCATGTGGTGAAGAGCCGACCACCGCGCTCAGTCGGCCGGATGTCACTCTCGACCCCCAAGAGCCCAGCACGCGTACGGCCCCTGGCGGCACCAAGCCCGGCCCTGGCCGGCGGCGACCTACCGCGCGCCTGCTGCCATCACCGAGCGGGGTGCTCGCTGCTGCTCGCACACCAAGGCCCAGAATCCGACAATGCTCGCGCAGGGGGCGGCGATGTGAAGTGATGACGGGCTATTTTCCCAGCTCAACGGTGGGCCGCCTGGGACCTGCTGTGCTGTCCAACCGCGTTCGCGCTGTTTCACGCAAGAGGTGCGCGGCGAGCCGTGGTGAACGGCGGGTGGTCGAGGCCGAAGTCCAGGATTCGCGTCGTGAATCCGTCCACGTCGGGAACATGCGAGCACCCGCGGAGCACCCGCTGGCCCACCGATGGGGGTTCTGGTGGTCGCGGGGACGTCCCGGTAGTTTCGGTGGTCGAACGCCGTTTCTGTCTTCGATCGGAAAGTCGGCTCCGTGTCGCACATCGAGAAGATCACCGGTGAGTTGCGTGCGCTGACGGCGGGCGTCGAGCGCGCGCAGGGTCTGGTCGCTGCTGCCCGCAACCAGGCGCAGGAGGTGGCGCTGCGGGCGGCGGGTGCCGGCTTCGCCGCGGTGGCGGCGGGAATGACCCGGGCCGGCAGCGCCATCGCGGAGATCCAGGGCGGCCTGGGCAGCCTTTCCGGATCGCTCGGGGAGGCGACGAAGGCCACTGCGGCCGTGCCGCACGAAGCCACCCCTGAGGAGACGATCGCCGGGCTGACTCCCGTGCAGGCCGCTGTGGACAGCGTGCGCGATGCTACGACCGGTGCCATCACCCAGGTCGGTGAGACACAGCAACTCGTCGCCATGATCCTCCAGGGTGGGCAGCCCGGTCCGCTGCTCCAGGCCCTGGACGGCGTCAAACAGGTCCTGGTTTTGGTAGTCCAGCGCACTGGCGCTGCCCGGCAGCACGTCGAAGCGGCGATCGCCGAGGCACGACAGCTCGGATCCTCGGGCGGGTAGCCCCGGCGCATTGCTGCGCCGGGGCCCCCTCAGAACCGTGCGTGCGACTTTCGCCGCACACGGCTAAAGCAAGCCCCGAGGGTCGGTCTTCACTTGCCCATCGCGGCGACCTTCGTAGCGGACCCCTGCGGCCTGTTCCATCCCGTGCAGGGAAATATTGAGCAACAGCGGACTGATCACCCCGCCTTGAGGTGTTCCCTCGTCGGTCGGGGCGAATCGACCTTGGTCAACCACACCGGCCCGCAGCCACCGCGGCGATCCGCGCCCGCGCCGGGAAGGTACCCAGCGCTGCCAGAAGGTGATCGTGGTTGATGCGGTCGAACGCCGCCGCCAAGTCCGCGTCGAGGGAAGCCTCGTCATCACCCCGTCCCCACGCGGTTGGCTGCTGACCGCGACCCTTGCCACCGCCCGGCTCCCAGGCGGTGGCCGGGTCGGACCATGGGCACCCGAGGTCTTCCGGCTCAGCGACGAGATCCTCGGCACCAACTTCGGCCACCTCGTACCGCCATTCGACACCAGGCCCAGCGCCTGTCTGCCGGAAGCACGGCTCAAACCCGAGCTGGCAAGCAGGTAGGCGGGCCGTGTACGGGAGTGGTCCGGGGGTGGTGGCTACATGCGGTCCGGGGTGGCGATGCCCAGCAGGTACAGGCCTCGGTGCAGGACCCGGGCGGTGAGGTCGCACAGGGCCAGCCGGCTGTCGCGCACCTCGCCGGCGGCGCGCAGGACCGGGCAGTGCTCGTAGAAGCCACTGAAGGTGGCCGCGAGGGTGTGCAGGTAGCCGGCGAGCCGGTGGAACTCCAGGGTCTGCTCGACGCCGGTGACGACGGCGCCGAAGTTGACGAGTTCGAGGGCGAGGGCGTGCTCGGCCGGGTGCGTGATCGAGATCGACGCCGCCGTGAGCTGCTCGATCCCGGCGCGGCGGAAGATGGACCGGATCCGGGCATGGGCGTACTGGAGGTACGGGGCGGTGTTGCCGTCGAGGGAGAGCATCCGCTGCCAGTCGAAGACGTAGTCCTTGATCCGGTCGGTGGACAGGTCGGCGTACTTGATGGCGCCGATGCCGACCGCGCGGGCGACGTCGGCGATGGCCGCCTCGGACAGGTCGGGGTTCTTCTGGCGGGCCAGCTCGGCGGCCCTGGTCACGGCCTCGTCGAGCAGTCCGACGAGCTTGATCGATCCGCCGGCCCGGCTGCGTAGCATCCTGCCGTCCGAGCCGAGGATCGAGCCGAAGCCGATGTGTTCGGCCACTGCGGGAGGGCTCAGCCACCCGGCCTGCCGGGCGACCGCGTACACCATCTCGAAGTGCTGACGTTGCGGCAGGCCCACCACGTAGAGCAGCCGGGTCGCGCCGAGGTCCCGGGTCCGGTGCCGGATCGCCGCGAGGTCGGTGGCCGCGTAGCCGTATCCGCCGTCGCGCTTGCGCACGATGACCGGCAACGGCTGCCCGTCGCGGCCGGTGAAGCCTTCCGGGAAGACGCAGGCTGCGTCATCGCTGTCCCGCAGCAACCCGAGCCGGTCCAGTTCCTCGGTCACCGGGGCGAGCATGTCGTTGTAGTAGCTCTCACCGTAGAAGTCCTTCTCGGTGAGCAGGACGCCGAGCTGGTCGTAGACGGTCAGGAAGTACTTCTCCGACTCGGCGACCAGCAGCCGCCACAACCGCAGGGTCAACTCGTCGCCGCCCTGTAGGGCGACGACCCGACGCCGGGCCCGTTCCTTGAACGTGTCGTCGGCGTCGAACTTCGCCCTGGCCGCCTTGTAGAACGAGTCCAGGTCACCGACGGACAGCTCGTGGGCGGCCTCCGACTCGCCCAGGTCGAGCAGGTGCTCGATGAGCATCCCGAAGGGGGTCCCCCAGTCGCCCAGGTGGTTGGCCTTGAACACCCGGTGACCGAGCCACTCCAGCAGCCGCACGGCGGCGTCGCCGATGACGGTCGACCGGAGGTGCCCGACGTGCATCTCCTTGGCGACGTTCGGCGCCGAGTAGTCGACGACCACCGTCTGGGGCTCGGCGCTCACCGCGACGCCGAGCCGGGGGTCCGTGGCCATCCTCGACAGCAGCGCGCCGAGGGCCGGGTCGGCGACCGTCAGGTTGATGAACCCCGGGCCGGACACCTCCACGGCCGAGCAGAGGTCCGCCAGCTCCACCCGGTCGAGGACCTCGGTGGCGATGTCCCGGGGCGGGCGGCCGAGCCGACGCGCCAGGGCAAAGGCGGCGTCGGACTGGTAGTCGGCGTGCTGCGACCGCCGCACGACCGGGTCGACCGGCCCGCCGGCCACGGCCGAGAACGCCTGCGCCAGCCGGTCGGCCAGCAACAATTCAAGATCCATGAAGGTACGCCAATCTCGCTCCGATCCGCCTCAAGCGGGAGGCGGATCTGCCGGGGAAATGCTCGGGAAGCGGATCGATCGACGACCAGGTTGACCGGCGGATCGATCCGCCGGTCGCGAAGAGGTCAGCTCAGGCGGTCGAGGGCGGCTCGCAGGCGAGCCACGGTTCGCTCACGTCCGAGGATCTCGATCGACTCGAACAGCGGCAGCCCGACGGTGCGGCCGGTCACCGCGACCCGTACCGGAGCCTGGGCCTTGCCGAGCTTGAGCCCCCGCTCGGCGCCGATCGCCTCCAGCGTCGACTTGAACACCTCGGTCCGCCACTCGCACGTCTCGTACGCCTCGACCACGGCGGCCAGCAGCGCCGGGGCATCGGCCTTCATGGCCCTCGCCCACGCAGCCTCATCGGTGACCGGCTCGTCGAGGAACAGGAAATCGACCATCGGCACGATCTCGGAGAGCACCGCGATCCGGGTCTGCGCCAGTTCGGCGACCGCGGCGACCGCCTTGGCGTCGTACGCCTCCGCCCGCCACGGCGTGGCCTCGGCGCTCAACCAGGGCTGACATGCCTCGACGAACGCCTCCACCGACAGTGCCCGGATGTAGTCCCCGTTGAAGGCCCGGAGCTTCTTGACGTCGAAGAACGCCGGCGAGGGGTTGACGTCCTCCAGCCGGAACTCCGCCACGATGTCGTCCCAGGGCAGGATCTCGCGGTCACCGGACGGCGCCCACCCGAGCAGCATCAGGTAGTTCCGCATCGCCCCGGCGAGGTACCCCTCGGCGCGGAAGTCCTCCAGGGCCACCCGGTCCCGGCGCTTGGACAGCTTCTGCCGCTTCTCGTTGACCAGGATCGGCGCGTGCACCCACACCGGGGGCTCAGCGCCCAGCGCCTCCCACAGCAGTTGCTGCTTCGGCGCGTTGGGGAGGTGCTCCTCCGCCCGGATCACGTGGGTGATGCCCATGACCATGTCGTCGACCACGTTCGCCAGCAGGAACACCGGCGACCCGTCGCCACGGGCGATCACGAAGTCCTCGATCAACTTGTTGTCGAAGGTCGGCTTTCCGCGTACGAGGTCGACGATCACCGTCGAGCCCTCGTCCGGCGTACGGAAGCGCAAAGCGCGACCGTCCCCGGCGGTCAGGCCCCGGTCCCGGCAGAAACCGTCGTAGCCCTTGTGTTCGCTGCCCGTCCGCGCGATGACCTGATCCCGGGCGCAGTCGCAGTAGTAGGCAAGTCCAGCGGCGAGGAGCTGGTCGATGGCCTCCCGGTGGTGCGGGGCGTAGTCGGACTGGAACAGCGGCCCCTCGTACTCACCCGGGCCGATGCCGAGCCACTCCATCGCGTCGAGGATGCCCTGGACCCACTCCGGGCGGTTCCGTGCCGCGTCCGTGTCCTCGATCCGCAGCACCATCGTCCCGCCCGACTGTCGGGCCAGCACCCAGTTGAACAGGACGGACCGGGCGTTGCCCACGTGGAACATGCCCGTCGGGGAGGGTGCGAAGCGAACGCGGAGATCGGAACCTGCCACGGACAGCAGGCTACCGAACAAGCGACGGTCAGCCTCACCGATATCCGCGCCCGGAGCTCCCGAGGCGAGACGTAGTGCCCCTACCTGCGCGAACCTGCCATAACCGGAATGCTGGACGCGGCGATGTCCGGGAGTCGTTCAACGCCATTCTCTACGTCAGCCGCACCGGGTGGCCGGCGTGTTCATGCTTGCCTGGCAGGCCGGGTAGAGCGAATTGGTGTGGTGCTGTTCGTCGGCGACGGTTCGCTCATGGACCCGGGGCCGAAGCCGGCCTGACGGGGTGCTGGCCAAGCTTCGCCGTGAGCTGCAAGCGTTCGCTCAGGGGCACCTCGGAGGACTTGGCACCGTTGAAGTCGTCGCCCACGTATCGCGGAATGATGTGCCAGTGGAGATGCGGGATGCCTTGAGCGGGAGGCCCCAGGTTGAGCCGCACCGTCGTCCCGCTGGCGCCGAACGCGGCCTTCACCGCCTGCGTCGTTGCCTGGAGCGCGGCCAGCATGGGGGCCGCCTTCTCGGTCGGCACGTCGGCGATGCCGCCGAGGTGCCCTGCCGGGACGAGGAGCATGTGACCCCGGTTGTTCGGCCGCTGGTGCAGGGCCGGAAAGACGACGAAGTCTTCGTTGACGGCAAGACAGACCCCAGGATCGGTAACTCCGGCCGTCACCGAGCAGAACACGCACGACGGATCCAAGATCGCGATCATCTCCCGGAGTGAAGTTTCGCGCCATCATCCCCGATGAGTTGACCTCCGCAGCGGATGGATGCGAGCGTCCTGGTGCCCGGCGGGTCAGACACGCTGGCCAACGTCGTTCTTGATCCCGATCGTGTGACCCTGGCGGGGCTTCCCGCCGGACCATCCAGCAAGCGATGTGACGGCTACGCCGTCCACTGGTAGTTGGGGGTTTCCTGGAGCGCGATCGTCATCACCTGCCGGACGATCCCTGAACGAGGGCAGCGCAGGGGGAGGCAGTCGTAGATCCTCCGGGCCGGTGCTCGCGAGCCGCTGTGGGCGATCGTCACGTAGGACCGGAGTCCGTCTACGGCCTCCAGCGCGGTTGGCCACACCGGGCCGCAGGGCTGCCCGCAGGCGGACCCGCCCCGGGGAAGGCACTCGGGTAATCTGTGGCTCAGCGGGCCGTTAGCTCAATGGCAGAGCTGAGGACTTTTAATCCTTAGGTTCTGGGTTCGAGTCCCAGGCGGCCCACCGACCGCACCATTGTGCGAACCGGTGGTTCATCGTGAGTGCCCCCGTCCGGGTCGGGCGGGGGCATCGTCGTGTCGGTGGGGATCTTGAACACGGGGACGATGCCCTGGTCGGTGAGTCGGACCTCGGCGATGAGGGTTTCGATGGCTGCCTTGCGTTCGGTGGGGGTGCCACTGGTCATGATCGTGGTGAGGTGGTCGCGGATCCGGGTGATGGTGCCGGGTGGTGGCGGTGTGGATTGGGTGGCGAGGTCGGCTTCGAGTTCGGCGTGCCGGGTGTGGAGTTGGGTCAGTCGTTGGCGGCGTTCGCGGATGCGGGGGCCGGCGGTGGCGTCGTCCATGGTGCCGTTCTCGAAAGCCGTGTGGTATCGGCTGATGGCGGCCTCGGTCGTGGTGATCTGGTGGGCGGTGGAGGTGAGTTCGGCGCGTCGGTCGTCGCGGGTGGTGTCTCGCTGGGCGTAGGCGCGTTCGATCATTGCGGTGAGGACGGGTTCGGCGGTGGTGTAGAAGGCGTGTAGGGCTTTGAGGACCATGTGGTCGAGGTCGTCGGCGGGGAGCCTTGGAGCGGTGCAGGTGGCGTGCTTGCCGTAGCGGGTGCGGGTGAAGCAGAGCAATAGTCAAGACTTGTGGATGAGAGATCTTGATCAGGCAGCCGTGGCCGTGCTCGTGACGGGCTCGGCGGTGGGTCGTTCGACGAGTTTGCCGCGTTCGAAGCGGGCGCTGGCGCGGACCAGGGCGACGAGGTGGGGTGCGTTGACGGCTCGCCATCGGTGCTGGGCGGCCTCGATGAGCTTGAACGCCATGGCGAGGCCGGCGGCCTTGGAGCCGGGGCCCTTGGTGACCTTGGTGTGGTGCCGGACGGTCGCGAAGGTCGACTCGATCGGATTGGTGGTGCGCAGATGCACCCAGTGCTCGGCGGGGAAGTCGTAGAAGGCCAGCAACTCGTCGAGGTCGTCGACGACCTTCGCGACAGCTTTGCCGAACTTCGCCCCGTAGGCGAGCTTGAACGCGGCCACCGCGCGGCGGGCGTGCTCGCGGTCCTCAGCGTTCCAGATCTCCGCGAGGGCCTTCTTCGCCCCGGGATGCGCGGACTTCGGCAGCGCGGCCAGGACGTTGCCGATCTTGTGGAACCAACAGCGCTGCTCCCGCGTCTGCGGGAACACCTCGCGCAGCGCGTTCCAGAACCCGAGCGCCCGTCACCGACGGCCAGGACCGGGGCGCGCATCCCCCGCCGCTTGCAGTCACGCAGCAGATCGGCCCACGACCCGGCCGAGGGCCGGTAGCCCTCGGCCAGGGCGACGAGCTCCTTACGGCCGTCGACGCGGACGCCGACGATCACCAGCAGGCACAGTTTCTCCTCGTCGAGACGCACGGTGAGATGCACGCCGTCGGCCCACACGTACACGTAGTCGGCCGTCGACAGGTCCCGACCGTGGAAGGCGCGGGCCTCGTCCTGCCACTGAACGGTCAGCCGGGTGATCGTCGCGGCGGACAACCCGGAACTCGTGCCGAGGAACTGCTCCAGGGCGGGCACGAAGTCCTGCGAGGACAGACCGTGCAGGTACAACAGCAGCAGCACCTCGCTGATCTGCGGGGACCTACGGCACCACGCCGGCAGGATCGCCGAGGCGAACCACCGCCGCTCACCCGTCTGCTCGTCAACGCGCCCGTCGTTGACCCGCGGCGTGGTCACCACGACCGCACCGGCGCTGGTGAGCACCTGCCGCGGCCGGGCATGACCGTTGCGCACCACCAACCGGCGGCCCTGCGCGTCGACCTTCTCGGCATGGGCGGCGATGTACGCGGCGACCTCGGCTTCGAGGGCCGCCGCGAGCATCCTACGGACACCGTCACGCACGATCTCGTCGATCAACGACCCGCCAGACACGGACACGGCCGGCTGCGGCACCGCCGACGGCGTGGGCTCATCAGGGTTGACTACGGTAAGCACGGGCGTACCTTCCCGGCCCGCGTTGGCCGCCGCATGATCAGCTGAGACCGTCTCCCTCGGTGGTTCGGCTGGGCTCGCTCTCTGTCGGAGGAGCGTCGATGGCCTCCACCAGACGTCGGACTTCCCCGTAGTCGTCCGGCTGCCACGGATGGCTCCACGCTCGGACACGGATCGTCAGTGGGTTGTCACCCCGGTGTCCACCGACGGCTTCCATTCGCCCGACGCGGCACATGCCGGATCAACGAGGCGAACGAGCCGTGGCCGTCGCAATGAGCAGTCGGATTGGCCATGATTCTGACCGGTCGTTAAAGTGGTTGGCATGGAGACCATTCCGATCACGGAAGCCAAGGCCCGGATCGCCGAACTCGCCGACCGGGTCGCCAGGGAGCATGATCACTTCACGATCACCCGTAACGGCCGGGCCGACGTGATGCTGATCTCGGTAGCCGAATACGAGTCGATGCGGGAAACGTTGGACCTGCTGTCCGACGACGAGACCCTCGCAGACCTGCGCCAGTCGCGGGAGGATTTCGCGGCCGGCGACACGTTCTCGGTGGACGAGGTTCGTTCCGAGCTGGAGCGGCGTCGAAGCAGGGCGGCCTGATGCCTCCAGGAGGCAGGCGGATGGACGACCACACAGACGAACCGCTCAGCCCGTACACGGTGATGTTCTCCCGTCAGGCTCGTCGCAACCTGCACGAGGACCTGCCGCTGGAGGTGGCGATCGCGGCGACGGAGACCATCCAGCGGGCGATCGCGATCAACCCGTACCGGGTGGGCAAGCCTCTCGACGAACCCTTCGACGGCTTCCACTCCGCCCGGCGTGGCACCTACCGGATCGTCTACCGGATCAACGAGGCGAAACGAGTCGTGGAGATCCACTCGATCCGCCACCGGCGCGACGCCTACCGTTGGTAGGACACCTTTCAGGAGCTGATGAGCGATTTCCACGACTGGGACGACATCCGCGCCGAGTTGCACGATGGGGACGACGACGCGCTCGATGCGGAGCGCGCCCGCACCGAGGCGTGGGTCAGCGCGTTCCATCTCGCCGAGGAGCGCAAGCGTCTCGGTCTCACCCAGCGGCAGGTGGCCGAGCTGATGGGAGTCACGCCCGGCCGGGTGAGCCAGATCGAAAACGGCGACCTGGACGCCAACGAGGTGGCGACCCTCAGCCGGTACGCACGAGCGTTGGGCGCCCGGATGCGGATCATCTTCGACTACGGCAGCGACCTTCGGCAGATCGCCTGATCTCCGCGAGCCTCAGCCGACATCGTGTACGGAGTGGCCAGTTGCTCCGGCGAACCGGGCCCATCGGCAAGTCGAGGTCATCGAGCATCGCCTGACGTCCGTGATCTGGGCAAACCTGGGCGCAGCGGGTCACCGGCGATGGCCGCCGTTTTGCCTGGTGGTGCCTCCGGCCCACCAGGCAAAACGCTAGATCACTGATTTTTCGTGGTGCTACGGTCTGTCCCCACGGGCACAGCGAACGGGCGTGCGGAGCGGCAACGAGGCGAGATACGACGACTCGAAGACCCGAGCTTCACCGGCCGTGCGGGGCTACCTCGGTCCCCGCCGAGACTGGGGAACGATCTTCTCTGCGTCGACCACGGTGAACGAGGCGTACGGGTCGACGCAGCCGCTGATGACCGCCTCGGCCTGCTGATCGTCCAGCAGCACCGAACGGAAGAACGCGGTGACGTATCCGGCGCTGACCTGGCGCTGTTCGGTCTCGGTCAGTTTGCGGGTCACGTGCGACCACTCGATCGGCGGCTCCGGGGTGCCGCTGTCCGGGTCCCAGTCCGGGAACGTCGGGGTGCCGCACCAGCCCGGCGCCGGGCCGAAGCCCTGGTCGTCGATTGCGCCGACCTGCCCGCTCTCGGGAGACCACTGGGTGTTGAGGAAGTTGTGGTTGGCGCCGCGGACATGCCAGGTGTAGATCGGCTTACGGGTGTGACCGGTTGCCAACGTCGCATAGTCGAGACCCTGCTCGCTGTCGCAGCCACCGACCCAGACCGCGAGCGGCGCCGAGGTCACCCGGTAGAGCTCGGCATCCGGGGAACCCGGGTTGGTGGCGGCGCCCGAGCCGGCGGCGGCGAGCGCGAGGACGCCGGCCACTCGTACGCCTGCGGGAAGGTCGGCGCGGTGGACGTCTGCGGCGTGCCAGGCCACCGCACGGCCGCCGCGTGAGTGGCCGAGTGTCCCCGTACGAGAAAAGTCGATCTTGTCCTTGAATTCCGGGGTCGGGCCGCTGAAATGGCCGGCCAGGGCGCCACCGCCGGTGCGGGCCAGTTCGGTCCAGAGCGCGAGATGCTTGTTGATGAGTTTCGAGCGGGCGTTGTCGGCCTCGGTGCCGATCTGGCCGGCGTTGATTCCGTTGGCGCTGATCGAGATGACGATCATGCCCTGGGCGGCGAGCTCTTGGGTGAGGTAGTCGTAGCCTCGGTAGCTGGGCAGCGCCGCGACACCGGGCGCACAGGGCCACTGCCAGAGCCGGTGGATGGCCTCCAACCAGCGTGGATCATCATAGTAGTCGTCTGGCGACTCCTTCTCGATACGAGCCGCCTCGGCGTCGGCAGCGCGGTCGGCGCACGTGCCCCAGTAGCCGTGCGAGAGCACCACCAGCGGAAACGGCCCGCTGCCCGTGGCCGGGTAGTGCACGTTGCCGGTCAGCTCGATCGGTGCCAGGGTCGGCGAGTCCGGGCCGTCGGTGTGGAAACCGGCGACCGTGAAAGCGCTGTCGCCGAGGGTGTAGTCGAGCGACCTGACCGGATAGGTGCGGTCCTTCGCCTGGGCGGGTGACGTGGGCGCAAGGCCGGCCGCGAGCAGAACCACCGCCGCCAGGCCTTTCAACAGTGACAACTTCTTCTCCTTTTCAGGGACCGGGCCTCCGTTGGAGCGAGCCGGGCGGCCCGGACAGCGGGATGGACGCCGGCGATCACACCGATGGCGAGTGCGCCCCCAGTCGGCGGCGGCCAGCAGGGCTACTTCTCGCCACTGAAGACCTCGAGCATGCAGCGGTCCTGGAGGGCCTCTTCGTCCTCGACGCCGAGGGCGGATCCCTGGCCGTCGTAGCTCCACTCACCGGGTTTGTCCGCGTGCACCCTCAGGCCGTTCCTACGCAGGCATCGGACCATCTCCTGCCACTGCGCGGGGTAGTTCGGGTTGGTCCGCTCGTCCAGTTCGACCGGGGGAAGCGGCTTCTTCGGCTGGCACTTCTCGTGAGCCTCGCGCGGCGAGTTCGCCACATCGAGCATCCGACGGCTGATGCCGATCTGGATGCCCAACTCGGCGGTGACGTCCTTGCCGCCGTTGGCGAACATGCAGGCCTTCCACTCCTCCCAGAAGCGGGCTTCCTCAGCGTCGCTCGTATCCAGCCGCAGCCGGATGCCGACGCTGCCCCCGCTGTCCGCGGTGCCCGCCGCCTTTGGCTGCGCCGTGGACGCCGGCTGCGCGGTGGACGCCGTGGACGCCGTGGCGCTCGGCAACGAGGCCACCGTCAGGGCCTCCTGCGGGGTGTGGCCGCAGGCCGCGAGGAACACCAAGGCGGCGAGCGGGACGAGTTTTCGGTATGCCATGGCCGGAGATCCTGGCGGCCACTTGTCAGAGACCTGTTGTGATCCGGTAGTGGCCCCGTTCTCGACCTGTTTCGATGCCCTGACGCCTCATAGACTCGCCGCCGTGAACGCGAACGTGCTGGTCGCCGAGGACGACCCCAAGCAGGCCGAACTGCTCCGGCGGTACTTGGAGCACGAGGGCCACCGGGTGTCGGTGGTCCACGACGGCCGGGCCGCCCTGGACGAGATCCGCCACTGCCCGCCGGACCTGCTGGTGCTGGACGTCATGATGCCGCGCGTCGACGGACTCGACGTGTGCCGCATCCTGCGTCGGGACTCGGAGGTGCCGGTGCTGATGGTCACCGCCCGCAGCACCGAGGACGACCTGCTGCTTGGCCTGGACCTGGGAGCCGACGACTACCTGACGAAGCCGTACAGCCCGCGGGAACTGGCGGCGCGGGTCCGCACCCTGCTCCGCCGGACCCGGTCCGCGGCTGCGCGGCCCGTCGCGCCGTCACTGCGGGTGGGTGACCTTCTCCTTGATCCGGTACGCCACGAGGTCACCGTCGCGGGTGCCCCGGTGGTGTGCACCCCGGGCGAGTTCGCCCTGTTGAGCGCGTTCGCGGCGGAGCCGGGTAGGGTTTTCAGCCGCGATCAGCTGCTTCGCCGGCTGCACGGGCACGATTCGTACATCACAGCCCGCACGGTCGACGTGCACGTGATGAACCTGCGCCGCAAGATCGAGGCGAATCCCCGACGCCCGGTACGGCTGCTCACCGTGTACGGCATTGGATACAAGCTCGCCGATGGCTGAGTGGCGCAGACGCGGCAGCCTCCTGGTCCGGCTGCTCGCCCTCAGCGTGGTGATCTCCGTACTCTCGATCTCGGCGACCGCCTGGCTCGCCGTACGCGACACGACCCGGGCACTCCAGCAGGAGCGCGGCCGGGCGCTCGCCGACGACGCGAGAATCTACGACGCGCTGCTCGGGCACGCCGCGACCCACCGGGACTGGACGGGCGTACTGCCGCTGGTGCGGTCCCTCGCGGCGGCCACCGAGCGACGAGTCGTCCTGACCGACCGTAACCGCACCCCGATCGCCGCGTCCAGTGAGGGAACCCTGCCGCAACGGGCCTCCGCCACCGTCGACCCGCTCGACGTCGACACCAACCTGGCTGGCACGGTGGGACGCGGCGGCATCGACGCGCGGGCGACCGGCCCGTACCAGCTACCGGGCACCGAACGCGCCGCGCTACGCAAGATGGCTGAAAGAGCACGGGACTGTCTGCGCGGCCCGGTCGAGGTCGCCACCCCAGTCCCGATGATCGCGGCGGAAGGGCTACTTCCGGCGTACGCCGACGCGGAGATCGTCGTCGACCCCAGCGGTCGGCCCCGCGTCGAGTCCCGAGGCGCCACCGTCACCGGCGACACCCGGTGTGCAAGGGAACTCGACGCGCTGGCTGGGCCGACCCCCACCGAGCGAAGAGCGCTGGGTCAGCTCGACGACCTGGTCAACACGTGCCTGGTCCGCCAGCGGATACCGGCGGTGCGAACCGACCTCGACGGACAGTGGACCCCGACCGGGGTCGGCCCGATCACCACCGAACAGCGCGACGACGTCTATGGCTGCGTCTCCGAGGCACGTCGTACCCAGATTGCCGATCACGTCGCGCCACCCGTGCTGCTGTTCGTCACCGACCCGGGTACCCCGGTGCCGGTCGGCGCCTTCGACCTCACCCCGGCCAACCGGTTGCGGATCTTCGGGGTGGCCGGGCTGGTGCTGCTCGTCGCGGTCGGTGTCACGGTGCTGGTGGGGGTACGCCTGGTCCGGCCGCTACACGCGTTGACCGCCGCGGCCGGGCGGATGCGCAACGGCGACACCACGGCACGGGTCCGGGTCTCCGGACGCGACGAGATCGCCCGGCTGGGCAACGCGTTCAACGAGATGGCCGAACAGCGGTGCCAGGTCGAGCAGCTGCGTCGCGACATGGTCGGCGACATCGCCCACGAGATGCGTACGCCGGTGACGAACATCCGCGGCTGGTTGGAGGCGGCCGAGGACGGGGTGGTCGAACTGAACGTGGACCTGGTCAGCTCGCTGCTGGACGAGGCACTGCTACTCCAGCACGTCATCGACGACCTCCAGGACCTCGCCGCAGCCGATGCGGGCGAGCTGAAACTGCACCGGCGACAGACCGAGGTGCCCGAACTGCTGCAGGAGGTCGCGGACGCCTTCGCCCCTGCCGCCGAGTCCGCCGGGGTCGCGCTGGTCGTCAATGCCGCACCCGGCACTCTCAGCGCCGATCCGTTCCGGCTCCGGCAGGCCATCGGCAACCTGGTCACCAACGCGATCCGGCACACGCCCGCCAACGGCCAGGTCACCCTCTCCGCACGGCATCATGCAGCGTACGCCGAGATCGTCGTGGCCGATACCGGGCCGGGAATTCCGGAAGAACAGCGTGACCTGGTTTTCGAACGGTTCTGGCGGGCCGAGAAATCCCGCAACCGGCGAACGGGCGGCAGCGGTCTCGGGCTCGCCATCGTCCGCAAGATCGCCGAGTCGCACGGCGGCACCGCAGAGGTCTCCGGCACCGCAGACGTCTCCGGCACCGCCGGGACGGGAGCGGTGTTCACTCTTCGCATTCCGGCCGCGTCCGGTCAGGCCGATCGGCCTCGCGGACCTGTCCCGCGCCCCGGCCGACCCTGATCCCGCGCCGCCGGTACCGCCTGCCACTGAACCCGGGGATGGCAGCGCCGTTCGGGTCGGGCCAGCCTTCGGGGACCCCGCTCATGGTGAGGGGCTCTCCTCGACCTGGTGTGTCGAGCAACCCGTCGGGCAACAGCGGTCCTGTCGGGTGACCCCGCACCCGGTACGGTTCTGTGGCAGACCGTGCCTGCTGGGCAGCGTTCGACGATGGCCGGATTCTCGCCGGCTGCCGGCCAAGGTCATGGGCCGGCATGAGGCGTGCAGGAGGAGGGGTGCGGGTGAGCAGGGATACCTACGGCGAACAACTCGACCGGCTCACCGGGCTCCTCGCGGTGATGAGCCGTGATGCTGCGGCGGCCATCCGGGGTGCCAGCAGCGCCTTGCTGCAGGTGGACCGCGACGCCGCGGAGGCGGTGCTGTGCGGTGACGCCCTGCTCGACGCCCGGCGTGCCGAGGTCGAGGAGATGATTCCGCTGCTGCTGGCACGGCACCAGCCCGTCGCCTCCGACCTGCGGCTGGTGCTGTGCGCGATGCGTATTGCCGGAGACCTTGAACGCATGGGTGATCTGGCGGTGCATATCGCCAAGATCGCGCTGATGCGTCATCCCGTTGCCGTCGTGCCGCCGTTGGCCTCGGCCGTGCTCACCACCCTGGCCGCCGCCGCCGCGCGTATCGCGGACAAGGCAGCCGTCGTCCTGGCCACCCGGGATTCGCTGGACGCGATGCAGCTGGGGCTCGACGACGACGAGGTCGACGCCGCCCACGCCAGCCTGCTGTCCCTGCTGGTGTCGGCGTGGCCCTACGGCATCGAGCCGGCGATCGATCTCGCTCTGGTGGGCCGCTACTACGAGCGCTTCGCCGACCATGCGGTCAACGTCGCGCGTCAGGTGGTGTACCTCGTGACCGGTGACATCCGCCTCTAGCGAGCGCCTCCGTTTCGGACATCCAGGCACGGGTCCGTCCTCACGTCACATTTCTGTCGCGGCGGGCCACCGTCCGCGCGGGGGAGTTCATTTTTCGTTCACCTACGTCCGGTGGGCCGGCTACCTGGTCCTCCTACCTTGACTCTCGTACGGCCCGGACGGGCTGATGCACCCCGATAGAGAGGCTTACCTGGTGAACCGCAACGTGCTTTCGCGGCGCGTCCTCGCCGGCGTCGCGCTCGCCGCGCTCGCGCTTACCGGCTGCAGCAATAACGCCGAGAACGACGACGCCGCTGGCGGCGAGACGAAGCTCTCCGGCGAGGTGAAGGTGGACGGGTCGAGCACCGTCGCTCCGCTGAGCGAGGCTGCCGCCACCCTGTACAAGGAGGACGGTGGGCAGCCCGGCGTCAACGTCTCGGTGGGCACCTCCGGCACCGGCGGCGGTTTCGAGAAGTTCTGCAAGGGTGAGACCGACATCTCTGACGCCTCCCGTCCGATCAAGGACAAGGAGAAGGCTGCCTGCGAGGCGGCCGGCATCAAGTACAAGGAGCTGATCGTCGCCAACGACGCGCTCACCGTGGTCGTCAGCAAGGACAACACCTGGGCCGACTGCCTCACCGTCGACCAGCTGAAGAAGCTCTGGGAGCCCAGTTCCAAGGTCAACAACTGGAACCAGATCGACCCGAAGTTCCCGAGCGAGCCGCTGAAGCTCTTCGGCCCGGGCACCGACTCCGGCACGTTCGACTACTTCACCGACGAGATCAACGGTGAGGAGGGTGCCAGCCGCACCGACTACACCGCGTCGGAGAACGACAACGTGATCGTGCAGGGTGTCGCCGGCACCAAGGGCGGCCTCGGCTACTTCGGCTTCACCTACTTCGAGGAGAACGCCAGCAAGCTCAAGGCGCTGAAGGTCGACGGCGGCGCCGGCTGCGTCGAGCCGAGCCTGAAGACCGCCCAGGACAACTCCTACAAGCCGCTGTCCCGGCCGCTGTTCATCTACGTCAGCGACGCCGCGGTGAAGAAGCCGCAGGTCGCCGACTTCGTCAACTACTACATCGAGAAGATCGACGGGGTCGTCGGGGAGGCGAAGTACGTCCCGCTGACCGAGCAGCAGAAGACTACGCTGAAGTCCGAGTTCGACGCCCTGAAGGCCGCGGTCTGACGTGACCGTCCGCGCCTCGAACGCCGGTTCCGCCGCAGGCAGCGCCCTGCGGCGGGGCCGGCGTCGCCCCGTCGACAGCACCGTCAGGGTGCTGCTTGTCGCTGCCGCACTGGTGTCGATCCTCACCACGATCGGCATCGTCATCGCGCTGGTCGAGCCGACCGTCGAGTTCTTCCAGCAGGTGAGCATCGTCGAGTTCCTCACCGGCACCAGTTGGACGCCCACCTTCGCCCAGAAGGCGTACGGGGTGCTGCCGCTGGTCGCCGCGACGCTGGTGGTGACCGCGATCTCGTTGGCCATCGCGGTGCCGATCGGTCTGGGTTCGGCGATCTACCTGTCCGAGTACGCCAAGCCGCGCACCCGCCGGCTGCTCAAGCCGATCATCGAGCTCCTGGCCGGCGTGCCGACCGTGGTCTACGGCTTCGTCGCGCTGTTCGCGCTCAACCCGCTGCTGCAGCGATGGTGGCCCACGGACAACGGGCCCGCGTTCCAGAACCTGCTCATCGCGGGCATCGCGATGGGCATCATGATCGTGCCGACGATCGCCAGCATCTCTGAGGACTCGATGGCCTCGGTGCCCCGCAGCCTCCGCGAGGGCGCCTACGCGCTGGCGTCGACGAAGATGCAGGTGTCCACCCGGGTCGTGGTGCCGGCCGCGATCTCCGGCATCGTCGCCGCGGTCGTGTTGGGCATCTCCCGTGCTGTCGGCGAGACGATGATCGTCACGATCGCCGGTGGTCTGGTCTCCGACCGGATCAACCTCAACCCCCTCGAGGGGGCTGCCACGATGACCGCCTTCGTCGCGAACGTCTCCTCCGGTGACATCCCGGTCGGCACCCTCGACTACGACTCGGTCTTCGCCGTCGGCGCGTTGTTGTTCCTGATCACCTTCGCGCTCAACGCGGTGTCGATCCGGATGGTCCGCCGTTTCAGAGAGGTCTACGAGTGAGCGCCCCCACCGTCACCACCGCGACCCGGCCGGAACCCTCCGCGCCGGGTGCTGCGCTGACCCAACGCCGCAGCCGTCCTGGCGAGACGGCTTTCCGGCTGGCGATGCAGGCGTGTCTGCTCATCGCCTTCGGCATGCTCGCCGCTCTGCTGGCCTGGGTGCTGATCAAGGCCTGGAACCGGTTGGACTCCCGGCTGTGGACCGAGATGCCCACCGGCCTGGTCAGCCGCCTGGACACCGCCGGTGTGCAGTCGGCGTTGGTCGGTACGCTGTGGATCATCGCGCTGGTCGCGGTGATCTGTCTGCCGATCGGCATCCTGTCCGCGATCTACCTTGAGGAGTACGCGGACAACAACCGCTGGTACAACCGGCTGCTGGAGCTGAACATCCAGAATCTCGCCGGTGTGCCGTCGATCATCTTCGGCATTCTCGGCCTGGGCATCATCGCCCGCGCGCTTGGCCTGGGGTTCACCGTGATCACGGCGGCGATCGTGCTGTCGCTGCTGGTGCTGCCGGTGGTCATCATTGCCACCCGGGAGGCTATCCGGGCGGTGCCACAGTCGATCCGGCAGGCGTCCTACGCCCTCGGCGCCACCAAGTGGCAGACCGTGTCGCGGCAGGTGCTGCCCTCGGCGGTGCCGGGTATCGCGACCGGGTCGATCCTGGCGCTGTCGCGGGCGATCGGGGAGGCCGCGCCGCTGATCGTTCTGGGCGCGGTCACGTTCATCACCTTCAACCCCGACGGTCTCGACAGCCGTTACACCGCGCTGCCGATCCAGATCTACACCTTCATCACGCGGTCGCAGGCCGAGTACACCGAACTGGCGGCGGGCGCGATCGTCCTGCTGCTGGCGATCGTGCTGGTCATGAACTCGATCGCGATCTTCGTGCGGAACCGGTTCGAGAAGCGCTGGTGAGCACACGTGACTATCAGCCCGCACCGCCGTCCCTGGAACGAGTCTGAGGTGACCACCGTGAACCCCGATACCACCAGCCGCCCTGCGGTCAACATCGCCGGCGTCGGCGTCCAGCCGGCAGCCGGGCACCAGGCCCGCCCGACCGCTCCGGTCATGGAGTTGTCCGGAGTCAGCGTGTACTACGGCGCCTACGAGGCCGTGCGCGGCACGTCGATGCCGATCCAGGAGAAGCAGATCACCGCGATGATCGGCCCGTCCGGGTGCGGCAAGTCGACGATCCTGCGGTCGTTGAACCGAATGAACGACCTGATCCCCGGTGCCCGCGTGACCGGCTCGGTGACGTACCACGGGCAGGACCTGTACGCCAAGGACATCGATCCGATCGAGGTACGGCGCCGCATCGGCATGGTCTTCCAGAAGCCGAACCCGTTCCCGAAGTCGATCTACGACAACGTGGCCTACGGGCCCCGGGTCACCGGCATGAAGGTCACCAACATGGATGACCTGGTGGAGAAGGCGCTGCGCGACGCCGCGCTGTGGGACGAGGTCAAGGACAAGCTGAAGAGCAGTGGCCTCTCCCTGTCCGGCGGCCAGCAGCAGCGGCTGTGCATCGCGCGCACCATCGCCGTCAAGCCCGAGATCATCCTCATGGACGAGCCCTGCTCGGCGCTCGACCCGATCGCCACGGCCAAGATCGAAGACTTGATGTTCGAGCTGTCGAACGACTACACCATCGTCATCGTCACCCACAACATGCAGCAGGCCGCCCGGGTCAGCCACTACACCTCGTTCTTCACCGCCGAGGTCGACGAGAAGCAGGAACGCCACGGCCGCCTGGTCGAGTTCAGCCCCACGGGCAAGCTGTTCACCAACCCTTCCGACAAGCGCACCGAGGACTACATCACCGGCCGGTTCGGCTGACGGGTCACCGTGTCGACGCCCAGCGGAGTCAGGCGGAGGTGCAGTCGGGAGATCGTGACCATCGTGGGGCTTCGCAGCTGTGGCGAAGCCCCACCATCTAGCCCGTGACCTGCAAGATGGGCTCGCGGGCCTTTGTCATTGCCGTGCGCGTGGGTCGCAGCACGGCGGACCGTCCTCAGCCCGCCGTGAGCCGGTGCTGAGGGCCTTGAGCTGAACCGGAGCCGGTGCCGATGAACTACCTCGTCGAGGCCACCAGGGGCGACCGACGTGCCGACGGTCGCTTCGTGCTGCTCGTGGTCGATGACGACGACGCGCTCGGCGGCGAGCTGGTCGATCAGCTGGCCGGGCACCGGATCCGCGGGCACCACTTCACACACGCCGCGGAGGCGCTGCTCGGGGCAGGGGCCCTGCAACCGGACGCGGCTCTGGTCGCGGCGGGACTCGCCACGATGCGCAGCACCGAGCTGGTGCGGCTGCTCGCCGGCCGGGCCGGCATCCCGACGGTCGTCGGGGTCGGCGACGACGACGGGCCGTTGGCCGCCGCCGTGCTCAAGGATGGGGCCACCGCGTGCGTACGGCGTCCGTACCGTACCGACGAGATCATCCCGATCCTGCGGGCCATCCGGCCGGACAGCGCCAGTTCCCTCGACCCGCCGATCGAGATCGGCGGGCTCAGAGCCGACCCGGCCACGCTGGAGGTGCACCTGCACGGTCGCCTCGTGGCGTTGCCGATGAAGGAGTTCCGGCTGCTGTACTTCTTCATGACCCACGCTGACCGCACCGTCACCCGTGAGCAGTTGCTGTCGGCGGTCTGGCACGGGTTGTCCGGGGACACCTCGAACACCCTCACGGTGCACATCAAGCGGCTGCGCAAGCGGCTGGGCCTGGACAGCGGCCAGCCACCCATGATCGTGACGGTCCGCGGGCTGGGCTACCGGTTCGTCCCTTCCACCGTGACGGTGTCTGCCCACCCGGCCCTGTCGTGACCACCGCTGGTGAACCGGCCGCACCCGCCCCGGCAGCGCCGACCGCACCGGCCACCGAGGAGGCGTACCCCACGCCTGAGCGACACGCGAATGTCGTCCTGGTCGCCGTGCCCGTCGCCTGCGTCCCCCACGTCGCGTGGTTGCTCGCCGAGCTCGACGCCGAGGCGATGGCGCGCCCGGCGCCACGGGGACCGATGCGTCCCAGAACACGACCGCAGACGAAACCGTGGCCGATCGAGGACCTTCGCCGACTCGGCAACGGACGCAGTGCCACCCATCGGACCTGTTGTGGCCGTTGGCCCTTGCCGCAGGCGCCTGGCAGGGCCGCCGGGAGCACCGGGCGAAAGTCGGCGAACTGTTCGCCACCACCGCCCGGCACCTGCCTTTGCTGAACTTCGTCGTCGTCACCGGGGTCGGTGTGCTGTCCCTGATCGCTGCGGCGTGGCTCGGGCTGGGGATCGGGCGGATGCTTCCCACCCTGGTGACCGCCCCGACGCTCGGGGTGGCCGGGGTACTGCTGGTCTTCTTCAGCACCATCGGGCCCCCGGACTGGGTGGCCGCCGCGATCTCTCCGGTCCATGGCTCGACTCCGTTCCACGACTACCAGACGATCGACAACCGGTCAGCGGTGCGCTCGCGATCTGGATGATCGGGTTCGACGAGGCCTGGCCAGCCACCCAGGGCGGTGTCGTCACGATCGAGATCCGGATCGACAAGCGTGGCGGGCTCGCCCACCCGGCCACCATGGTTCCCGAGGTCGTCAGAGGGCTGGGAGTCGCGTACGACGGAAAGTGCCGGAACCGCAACGAGGTGGTGGAACGTGCGGCGGCCTACTGGCTCCTGGACCGCGAGCCGCAGTCCGACGACGGAGTGGTTCCCGGGGTGATCCAGGAGGACCCTGAGATCAACGCCGAGGCGGTCACCGATGGCGGTCGTCCTCGTGGTCCTGCTCGCCACGTTGCACACCGGAGCCCGCTTCGGACCGGCCGCTCTGGTGGCCCGCGACGCCGCCGGCCTGCTCGGCCTGACGGCGCTGTGCGCGACGGTGCTCGGCGCCACCCGATCGTGGTTCGTGCCGCTGGGCTGGACCACCATCGCGGCCATGTACCCGCGGGAAGGCACCTGGGGAGCGACCGCGACGTGGCAGGGCCAGCCGACCGACAGCCGGGCCGTCACGCTGACGGCGGCGGTGCTCGCCATCGGTGGGCTGATCGCCTATTCGATCGCCGGTCCAGCCCGCAGAGATTCGTCTGAGTCGATGTCGTAGCCGGCGGCCACGTCGGCACACTCGACGGAGGTCACCTGGTCGGCCCACTGGCGCAGATACACCCGCGCGCCCTGGTCGCCCCGCGCGGTCGCGGCTGCCGCCGCCCAGTGGTCGCGGCCCAGCAGGACAGGATGGCCCGGCTCGCCGTCGTAGCAGGCGCGGGCCAGGCCGCCCGGGTGCGCGTGGGCCAGCAGCCGGGCCACCGCCGCCGCGGTGACTCCGGGCATGTCCACCAGGTGCACGCATACGGCCGAGACCCCGGGCAGGCCGGCGGCCGTGTCCATGCCGAGCCGCAACGACGAGGCCATCCCCCCGGCCCAGAACGGATTGTCGACGACGTGGACGCCTGCCAGGTCGACGGCCGCTCGGGTCTCGCGGGCTCCGGCGCCGAGGACCGCGACGAGTGGTTCGCACCCGCCGTCCCGGAGCGCGCGGAGCGCCTGCCCGAGGAACACGGGTGCCTTGGGGCCGCCGTAGCGGTGCCCCGCCCCGGCGGCCAGGACCAGCCCGGCGACGCGGTTCGCCGCGCTGCCGTCAGGCTTCATCCCGGCCCGTTGGCCGGCCGTCGCCCGTTCGGGCGGACAAGGCTGCGGGAATGGGTTCTCCGGTCGGCCGACGCGCAGCCGACCGGTGACCGGACGTCAACCATGGGTCGTCGTCGCCGTGTGGACGCCGATGGGAAGCCGCGAGTCGCGCAGCCGGCCTCCGGCCCGGCCGTTTCCCGCCGCGACGACCTCGGCGAGGATTGACAGGGCCGCTTCGGCGAGCGACGCGCCGCCCAGGTCCAGTCCGGCGGGACCGGCCAGCCGGTCCAGGCCGGGTGTGCCGGCGAGGCGTCGCAGGCGCTGGGCGTGGGTGGCCCGGCTGCCGAGCGCCGCGACGTGTCCCGCGCCGCCGGCCAGCGCTGCGCGGATCGCCCGGTCGTCGATGCGGGGGTCGTGGCTCAACGTGACCGCGGCGTCGCCGGGTCCGAGCGGGTGGCGGGTCAGCCATTCGTCCGGCCAGGCGCGCACCACCCGGGCGCTGGCCGGCAGTGCCCCGGATCCGACGTGGTCGGGGCGTGGGTCTATGACGGACACCGCCAGGTCCAGTGACTCCGCCAGCGTGGCCACCACCGCGGCCAGGTCGGTCGCTCCGGCGAGCACCAGCCGCCGTCGGCGCGGCAGTTCCTCGACGTACGCCGGCTGGCCGCCGGGGAGCTGGTCCGTGGTCGGGGCCACCGACCACCGGTACGGCGGCTGCAGCCCGACACCCACCGCGACGGGTCTGTCCCGCCGCAACGCCATGGTGATCGCTTCGTGCACCGGTGGCGGTGGTGCCGGCAGGACCAGCACCTCCATGGTGGCGGAGCAGGCGGGCGCGTCCTCCCACGGCAGCAGGAACTCGCCCGGTGTCACCGGCAGCACGTGCGCCGCCGCTCCGGCGAGAACGGCGCGGGCAGCTTCCACGACGACGGCCTCCACGCAGCCCCCGGACACCGAGCCGCGCCACGTGCCGTCCGCCGCGACGGCCATTGTCGATCCGAGCGGCCGTGATCCCGGGCCGTCCCGCACCACCAGCCGGGCGAGGGCGACGGGGCGTCCGGCCCGGCGATGGGCGTCGACGAACGACCAGACCTCACGCAGCATCGCGTTCGCCGGGGTCGGCGGGCTCCAGCACCCGGTCGAGGCGGATCGGGAGGATCCGCTGGCGGGTGCCCGTGGCGTGCCATACGGCGTTGGCGATCGCCGCCGCGGTGCCGGCCGTGCCGATCTCGCCGAGGCCATTGAACCCCGACGGGTCCTGCGGCTCGTAGTCGGGCACGAAGCCGGCCTCGACGTCGGGCACGTCGGCGTGGGTGGCGAAGTGGTAGCCGGCGAAGTCGCCGTTGGTCTGCCTGCCGGTGCGGGGGTCGCGCACGTTCTCCTCGTGCAGGGCCATGGAGAGCCCCATGATCATTCCGCCGATCACCTGGCTGTGGGCCAGCAGCGGGTTGATCACCCGGCCCACGGCGAACATGCCGAGCAGGCGGCGCACCCGTACCTCCCCGGTTGCCGGGTCGACGGCCACCTCCGCGAAGACGGCGCTGTAGGTCTGCCGTTCCCGGCCGGGCTGGTAGTCGATCATTGTGGTGGTGTCCACCGTCGCGGTCACCGGCCGGGCCGGGTCGCCCAGGTTCTCCCGCAGTTTCCTGGCGGCCTCGGTGATGGCGAAGGACCAGGACGTCGTGCCACGGGAGCCGCCCGCGCCCCACGCCATGCCGAGGTCGCTGTCGCCGATCCGGATCCGGATCCGCTCCGCGCCGACCCCGAGCGCGTCGGCGGCGACCGCCGTCAGCGCGGTACGGGCACCCGTACCGATGTCGCTCGCGCCGATCGACACTGTGAATGTCCCGTCCGCCTCGGCGGTGATCGAGGCCGTCGACGGGAACACCCCGGCGCCGAACGAGGTGGTGGCCATGCCGCTGCCGATCAGCAGCGGGCCCTCGCGCCGGGTACGCGGACGCCGGTCGCGCGCCGCCCAGCCGAACCGACGCGCCCCCTCCCGCAGGCAGGAGACCAGGCGGCGGCTGCTGAAGGGCAGCCCCGACACGGGCCCGACCGTGGGCTGGTTGCGCAGGCGCAACTCCAGCGGGTCGATGTCCAGCCGCTCCGCCACCTCGTCGATCGCCGACTCCAGGGCGAACGAGCCGGGCGTCGCGCCCGGCCCACGCATCGAGGCCGGCGGCAGGATGTCGAGGGGTACGGCGGTGAGCTGCGTGCGGATCGCCGGCGCCGCGTACAGGATCTTGGCCTGCTCGGTGCACCACTCGATGTACTCCGCGAGCGGCGAGAGGGCGTACGCCGGTCGGTGGTGGATGGCGCGCAGGCGGCCGTCGGCGTCGGCACCGATGCGTACCAGCTGGTCTGTCGGGGGCCGCGACGCGGTTGCCTCGAAGACCTGCGCCCGGGTCATGACGACCCGCACCGGGCGTCCGAACCGCTCGCTGGCCATCGACCCGAGGATCACCTGCGGGCCGCAGGCGCCCTTGCCGCCGAAGCCGCCGCCGACATGCTCGGCGCGGATGTGCACCCGCTTCCGGTCGATGGACCACAACGTGGCCAGAACCTCGGACACACTGAACGCGCCCTGGTTGGAGTCCACGGCGTACACCTGGCCCCCGTCCCACCACACGGTCGCGGCATGCGGCTCCAGGGCGCTGTGGCTCTCCTCGGGAGTGCGGTACCGCTCGTCGACCACGACCGCGGACGCCGACAGTTCCGCGTCCACGTCACCCGTGTCCGCCTCCGGGCCGAAGGCGGTCGATCCCGGCCGCGCGGCCGGGTGCTCCAGGCTGAAGTCCAGGTCGTGCGGCTCGACCTCGTAGACCACCCGCAGCGCCGCCGCTGCCGCCCTGGCCTGCTCGGGCGTTTCCGCCACCGCCAGCGCGACCGGCCGGCCCGCGTACGGGATCACGTCGTCCTGGAGCAGTTGCATGCTGCCGTCCGGCCCGAAGTAGTTGCCGGCCCGGGGGTTGAGCCGGGGCGCGTTGCGGTGGTCGAGCACCCCCAGCACGCCCGGCATGCCGAGCGCGGTCGAGGCGTCGATGTCGCGGATCCGGCCCCGGGAAATGGTGGCGGTCACCAACCAGCCGTGGGCCAGGTCCGGCATCGGCACGTCCGCGGCGTAGCGGGCGGCGCCGGTGACCTTGAGCGGGCCCTCGATCCGGGGGCGCGGGGCACCGACGGCGCCGGGATTGAGGTCTGCGCTCATCGGGTCGGCTCCGTTCCGGCGAGCCCACCGAGCACGGCCTCGACGAGGTTCCGCGCCAGGGCCACCTTGTATCCGTTGTCGCGCAGGGGCTTCGCGGCGCTCAGTTCCGCCTCGGCGGCGGCGCGGAACAGATCGGCGGTGGGCCGGGCGTCGCGGAGCACGGCCTCGGCGGAGCGGGCCCGCCAGGGATGCGACGCCACGCCGCCGAGGGCGATGCGCACGTCGCGTACCACGCCGTCGCGGACGTCGAGCGCGGCGGCGACGGAAACCGTCGCGAAGGCGTACGACGCGCGCTCGCGGACCTTGCGGTAGCGCGACCGGGGGCTCCGCGCGGACCCGGGCAGGGCGACGGCGGTGATCAGCGCGCCGGGCGGCAGCGCGGTCTCCCGGTCCGGACGGTCACCGACCGGCAGGTAGAACTGCGCCAACGGGATCTCACCGGTGCCGTCGAGCGTCTCGTAGCGCACGACCGCGTCGAACGCGGCGAGCGCCACCGCCAGGTCCGAGGGGTGGGTGGCCACACAGTGCGCGGAGTGGCCGAGGACCGCGTGGTTGTGGTGGACTCCCTCGATGGCGGCACATCCACTGCCGGGAATCCGCTTGTTGCAGGGCGAGGAGAGGTCGGTGAAGTAGCCGCAGCGGGTCCGCTGCAACAGGTTGCCGCCCACCGTGGCCATGTTCCGCAGTTGGCCGGATGCGCCCGCCAGCACGGCCTGGGCCAGCGCCGGGAACCGGCGGCGCACCTCGGGGTGCGCGGCTGCGTCGCTGTTCGTGGTGGTCGCACCGATGACCAGCCCGCCGTCCGGTGCGTCGTGGACGCCGTCGAGGGGAAGCCGCCGTACGTCCACCAGCCGGGTCGGCTCCTCGACCCCGCACTTCATCAGGTCGACAAGGTTGGTGCCTCCGCCCAGATACCGGGCACCGGCATTCCCGGCGACCGCCGTGAGCGCCTCGTGGGCCTGTGTGACGTGCTGATAGGCGAACTCCTTCACCCCGCCACCCCCTGCCGGGCGGCGGTCTCGATCACCGCGCGCACGATCGACGGGTACGCCCCGCAGCGACACAGGTTGCCGCTCATCCGCTCGCGTACCTCGGCCTCGTCCAGTTCCGGCGCGCCGTCCGGTGAGTCGTCGACGGTGACGGCGCTGGGCCAGCCGGCCGCGTGCTCGGCGAGCATCCCGACCGCCGAGCAGAGCTGCCCCGGAGTGCAGAAACCGCACTGGAAACCGTCCAGGCGCACGAACGCCTCCTGGAGCGGCTGCAGCTTGCCCTCGACGGCCAGCCCCTCGACGGTGGTGATCGCGGCAGCATCGGCGGCGACCGCGAGGACCAGACAGGAGACCACCCGCCGGCCGTCGCGCAGCACCGTGCAGGCGCCGCACTGCCCGTGGTCGCACCCCTTCTTCGGCCCGGTGACGCCCAGGTCGTCCCGCAACACGTCGAGCAGCGTCCGACGGTTGTCCACTGACAGCCGGCGAGTCACGTCGTTTACCAACAGCGATATGTTGCTGTGTGTCTGATCGGTCATCGCCGTCCTTTCCCGTCAATGGAATTGGGCATCACATTTGTTCGACAATGCCGAAGGAAGTATTTATGTAATCATTTTTCGGGTGCGGCATCCATCTCGATTCTCGCGATTCCTTGCTCAATCCTCCACGGTTCCGGTTCCGGCCGCTCTCGCCGTCGCCTCGACCGGTGGCGTCGTCGGACGTGAATTCCGTCGGTGCTGGCGGGTCTCGACGACGATCAGGACGATCAGGACGGCGACCAGGCCGGCCAGGCCGGCCAGCGGCGCGAGGGTGGCGGCCGCCGGGCCGGCGGCGACGAGCACGCCGGCCGCCACCAGGCGCGGCAGGCTCGTCGCACGGTGCATGAGCCGTTCGAACAGCAGGTGCCCGGCGAGGTAGAGCGCCGCACCGCCGAAGAGGGACAGCGCGTAGAAGGCTCCCAACGGCCCGCCCTCGCCGACGTGGGCCACCACGCCCTCCACGCCGAGCGCGGTGAGCACGATGCCGGCGACCAGGGGGAAGTGACCGTAGGTGTACGCGTCGACGGCCAGGCTGACCCGGGCGGCGCCGTGCGCCTCGACGAGGCGACGCCGGGCCGCGGGCGCCACCACGTCGAAGTACAGCCACCAGAGGCAGACGGCGGTGCCGATGCCGAGGACGGCGACGCTCACCAGCGGCACACCGATGGGCTGGCCGGCGGCACCCACCCCGATCGCGACGGTCGACTCGCCGAGGGCCAGGATGATGAACAGGCCATGCCGTTCGGTGAGGTGCGCCGGGCTGTGCAGTCGCCACGCGCCGCGCTTGGCGGTGAGGTAGATGCCGGCCCAGTCCACCAGCAACGCGACGGCGAACAGCAGCACCTGGGCCCAGCCGCCCAGCAGCGCCCCGCAGAGGAGCAGCGCCGCACCCGCCAGCAGGGGGAGCCAGGTGATCACGATCTGCTGCCGCAGGCCGGCGTCGCCGGTCGCGGCCACCGCGTAGACCGCGAGGTGCACCCACCGGACGAGGAAGTAGGCGCAGACCAGGACGACGGGGCCGGGCAGGCCGCCGGGGGCGTCCCGCCATGCCTCGGGAATGGCCAGGGCGACCACGAACATCGCCGCCATCGCGGCGGCCATTCCCGCCCGCAGCAGGCCCTCGTCGGCCCGGGAGTGGTTGCCCAGCCAGGTGTAGCCGGACCACGTTCCCCACAGCAGGGCGAGGATCAGCAGACCCTGCAGGACACCGTACGGGCTGTGCTCGTGGGCCAGGTAGGCGGTGATCTGGGTCGCTGCGAAGACGTACACGAGGTCGAAGAACAGCTCGAACGGCGTCGCGCGATGGTCCTGGCCGACCGGGCGTACGGCTGGACCGGGACCCTGCGGCTTTCCCATGGCCAACCCTCCTCTCCGGGTCCTTTCTCAGCGGGACAGGGACACCAGCGCGCGCGGTCGCGCGGTGACCCGGGGGCGCCGGCAGGAGTACACGAACGCCGGCGGCACGTTGGCCCACACGGTGCGGCCGGTCACGACCTCCTCGAACCGGTGGCCCAGCGCCCGCCGCAGCCGTTGGGCAGGCGGGGCCCAGCGGGCGAACGTATAGCCGAACGTGGTGAAGGCGCCGTCCGGGGTCAACGCGTCGGTGACGGCGTGCAGAAGCTCGTCCTGCTGGCCCCCGGCGAACGCCGCCCACGGCAGCCCGCTCACGATCACGTCCGCCCGGCCGTAACCCCGCTGTGCCAACACGTCGCCGAGGTCGCGTGCGTCGGCCACTGCGACGTCGAGCCTTGGGTACCGGGCGGCCAGCAGGCCGGCGAACCTCTCGTTGACCTCGACCGCGAGGTGGTGACCCCGGCCGGCGAGCCGGCGCTGGATGGCAGCCGTGAACGCTCCGGTGCCGGGGCCGAGTTCGACTACCAGCGGCTCGCCGACGCCGGGTACGGGCGCGGTGACGAGATCGGCCAGCGGCCCACCGCTGGGGGCGACCGCGGCGACGGTGAACGGGTCGCGGAGGAACTCGCGCAGGAACGCCGTCCGGTGGTTGTCGTTCATCGCCCGGCCCGCTGCCCGGAGAGCTGCGGCCGGGCCGGCCCGGCGGCCGGGGTCAGGATGCGGGCGAGCCAGTCGGTGCGGGCGCGGCGGGCCTGGGCCGAGATCTGCGCGTGCGGGTACAGGGCGTCGAACCCGTGGAAGCCGCCCGCCCAGACGTGCAACTCGGCCTGGCCGCCGGCGGCCCAGATGCGCGTGGCGTAGGCGACGGCCTCGTCGCGGAACACCTCGGCGGTGCCGGCGTCGACGTAGGTGTCCGGCAGGCCGGACAGGTCGTCGGCCGTGGCGGGGGAAACGTGACCGGGTACGGCGTCGTCGGCCAGGTCGGCGAGCACCGACCGCCAGGCGAACTCGTTCATCTCGCGCGTCCACACGCCGGGCTCGCCGGCGTACTGGCGGCTGGAGGTGGTGTCGTTGTGGTGGTCGAGCATGGGGCAGATCAGCATCTGGGCGGCGAGCGGCGGGCCGCCGCGGTCGCGGGCCAGCAGCGCGATCCCGGCGGTGAGGCCGCCGCCGGCGCTGACGCCGGCGACGACGATCCGGTCCGGGTCGACGCCCAGCTCGTCGGCGTGCTCGGCCACCCACAGCAGGCCGTGGTAGCAGTCGTCGACCAGGCTGGTGCCGGTGGCCTCAGGTGCCAGCCGGTAGTCCACGGAGACGACGACGGCGCCGAACAGGTCGAGCCATTCCAGGGGGATGTCGAGCTGGGAGAAGCGGTCGCCCATCACCATTCCGCCGCCGTGCATCCAGTAGATGCAGGGGGCCGGGGCGGTGCGATCCGGGCCGGCGGGGCTGAAGACGGACAGCGGGATGTCCGTGCCGTCCGGACCGGCGATGCTGAGCTCGCACCGGTCGATCGACCGGCCTTCGAGAAGCGGCTCCACCGGCATCGACGAGAACTGCCGGATCTGCGGGAGCACCTCGCGGTTGAGTTCGGGTACGAGCGGCATGTCGGCAAGGAGCGCACGCAGTTCGGGGTCGAAGGGGGGACGTGTCAGTGCCATGAGGGGGTTTCCTGTCGTCGTGGTCGGGTGCGGAAGGGGTGGGGTGGCCGTTCGAGGTGTCAGATGGCGGCCTTGCCGCCGACCGGCACCTCGTCGAGGTATGCCGGCTCGCCGACGATCAGCGGCTGGAGTTGCGCCACCAGGGCCTGCGCCTCGTCGGTGGCGAAGAACCGGTGGTGCGCCTCCTCGGTCGTCCAGCCCTCGGTGACGTGGACGACATCGGAATCGGCGGCGGAACGGCCGATCAG
Organism: Micromonospora sp. NPDC057141; assembly: GCF_042670805.1. Classification (NCBI taxonomy): domain Bacteria; kingdom Bacillati; phylum Actinomycetota; class Actinomycetes; order Micromonosporales; family Micromonosporaceae; genus Micromonospora; species Micromonospora sp. NPDC057141. The sequence continues at coordinate 119,296 of NZ_JBHUVA010000008.1, forward strand.
GAAGACGACGCAGTCCCCGTTCGCCAGCGACGGCGACGCGAGCAGGAACTCGGCCAGTTCGTCGCCCTTGCCGGGCCGGGCGGTCATGGTGGCGTGGAAGCCGTATCTGATGGTCATCGGGCACTCTCCTCGGCGGCTGCCGCCGGACCTCGGCGGCGACGGTATTGCCTGCTGGGCTCCACTTTCGGTGCCGGCCGGTCGGCCTCCATCTGTCATCCGACTTCCGAAATCCGGGTCGCCGACGGCGGATGACCTAGCCGGTCGTGCCGCACCGGGCCGGCCCGGTTGCCGCACCGGGCCGGCCCCACGCCCGGCGCGAGCGGCCACGATGATCCGGTCCGGGGCGGCGAGGACCGCTCGGCGTCGATGCCTCCGCCGTGGGTTAGGTCATTCGACAGATGCGCAGGCCGGGAGCCGCGCCGCACCATCGGCGGTGTGACGCCACCAGGACGGGAACACCCCGCATCGCCGCCCACCGTGCTGCGGATGCGCGAGGTCCGCGACCGCGCCCTGTTCGACCTCGACGACGGGCCGGTCACGCCGTCGAACCGGGCCGATCTGACGGCGACCACGCGCCTGCTCAACGTGCTGCTGGCGAGCCTGGTCGTGTCCTCGTTGCAGTACGAGCAGCACGCCCTGGTCGTCCGCGCCCCGTCGGCCAGGCCGCTCGCGGAGCTCCTGTTCGCCGGGGCCGACCGCGACCGTGGTGACGCGCGGCTGGTCGCGACCCGGATCCGGCAACTCGGGTGCGTCGGCGACTACGACCCGCAGCACCTGAGCGCCCGGTCCCGGGTCGCCTTCCGGGCGTTCCCCGACGGTGACGTCGTCGGCATCGTGACGCAGAACCTCGTCGGGGCGCGGATTCTCGTTCAGTCGTTGCAGGAGGCGGTGCGCTGGATCGGCGACGACGACCCCACCACCCGGCGGCTCCTGGAGCGGCTGCTGGAGGCGAAGGAGACGCAGGCCGACGAGCTCAGCGCGCAGTCTGCTCAGCAGCAGGCGGCGACAGAGCATCCCGGAGCGCGGCCCGGGACGTGACGCCCAGCTTGGGGAAGATCCGGTACAGGTGGGCGCCGACGGTCCGGTGGGACAGGTACAGGCGCTCGGCGATCTGCTTGTTGGTCATGCCGCTCGCCGCCAGTTCCGCGATCTGGAGTTCCTGCGCCGTCAGCGCGGTCAGGTCACCCCGCTGCCGTGGGGCCGGTCGGTAGCCGCAGGCGCGCAGTTCCCCCTCCACCCGGGCGAGCCAGGGCTCGGCCGCCATGGCGGCGAATCCGTCGCGGGCGGCGAGCAGGTGCTGCCGGGCCTCCACCGGCGACCGGGTCCGCCGCAGTCTCTCCCCGAGGGCCAACCGCACCCGGGCCCCGTCGAACAGCCACCGCCCCGTCGCGGCGTCGGCCAGCATGGCCTCCAGACGGGTCACCGACTCGTCGTCGTCGAGGACGAGGGCCTCGGCGCCGGCCTGGAGCAGGGCCATCCGGGAGGACAACGCCCCCACGTCCGCGTCCCGCATCGCCCGGATGTGGGCCCGGGCCTCGGCCGTGCGCCCGGTCCGTACGGCCGCCTCGACCAGGTCGAACATGACCCAGGTGCAGTGCGGCACGTGGGAGGCGAGCACGCCGGGCGGGCTCATGGCGGCGGCGTGCCCGAAGGCGGCGTCGTAGTCACCCTGCCCCATGGCGGCGAGCGTCCGGGGATGCTGCGCGAACAGCGCGGCGGCGGCCACGCCCCGGGGCAGGGCCCAGCGGGTGATCTCGTCGGCGAGCGCGTACGCCTCGTCGAACCGTCCCCGCCCGGCCGCGAGAATCGCCCGGTTGTACCGGAAGTACCACGCGAAGAACGAGAAGCCGGTGGTGTCGCAGATGCGCTGGCCCTCGACGGCGAGTTCCTCGGCCTCGTCCCACCGGCCCACGAGATAGTCGTCGAGGCACAGGTGCATCAGGGCTCCGAGGTGTCGGCGGGGCGCGCCGCCGTTGCGCCCGTGCCGAACCAGCTGCCAGGACGCCTCCCGGGAGTCGCCGAGACGATCGAGATACACCGAGGCCGTGCCGATCCGCATGATGCGGGTGGGGTCGGCGTTCTCGGTCAGCGTCCGGAGCACCGCGTCGATCCGGCGCAGCGCCGCCTTCCCGGTGCGTACCGGATCGGCGAAGCTGTCGCTCGCCAGCGCGAGCACGTCCGGTGGCCGGGGCTGGATCCGTCGCAGCACCGCGAAGAACGGTTCCCAGTACTCCGGGGTGCTGCCGTACCAGCACAGCAGCAGCAGGGTGTGCATGGCCTCGACGAGCGCGGGGTCGTCGGCCCGGTAGCCGTGGTCGCCGGTCTCGATGGCCCCCGACAACAGTCGGTGCGCGGTGTTCACGTCGCCGTCCCCGTTGATCATGAGGAAGGCGGTCGCGTTGGCCGCGTGCAGGGACCCGGCGGAATCCGGAGCCGCCCGACGCGCGTCGGTCAGCAGGATCTTCGCGTCGTCGATGGTGCCGCTGGCCTCCGCGCCGATGTACGCGGCCTCGGCGAGCCGCCGTCCCCGGCCGGTGCTCGTGGTGCTCAGCTCGGCGGCTCGGACCAGGGCCGCCACCGCCGCGAACCCGTCCCCGCGGAGCATCACCCGATGCGCCGCGTCCTCGAGGAGCTCCGCCACCGCCTCGTCCGGGCCGACGGCAGCCGCCGCGAGGTGCCACGCGCGGCGTTCCTCGTCGTGGACCAGTGCGCCGGCGAGGGCGACGTGCGCGTTGCGGCGCTCCTCGTGGGTGGACATGGCCACGATCGCCGACCGGATCAGCGGATGCCGGAACGCGATCCGGGCCGTGGCGTCGTCCACCCGTACCAGCTGCGCCCGCTCCGCGGGGGCCAGGTCGGCCAGGCTGGGTTGGTCGGGCAGGGCGGCGCGGAGCACCCGGACGTCGCCGGTGCCCTCGAAGGCGGCGAGCAGCAGCACCTGCCGGGTCGCCTCGGGTAGCCCGGTCAACCGGGCCGCGAAGATCGCCTGTAGCCGGTCGCTGAGGGGGACAACCTCGGGTTGCGTCCCCGTGCGTCGCACGGAACCCAGCAGCGCGGCGGGCAACTCCATCAGCGCGAGGGGATTGCCCTGTGCGAGGTCGAGCAGGCGTCGGCGTACCCGCGCCGGCAGCTGCGGGTGACGTACGTCGACCAGCCGCCCGGCGGCCTCGTCGTCGAGCGGCCCGACGACGTGCTCGGACAGCCCTCGCAGGTCGAGGAAGCTCACCGATCCCGTCCTGGTCGACGCCAGCAGCCCGGCCCGGCGACCCGCCAGCCGCCGGGCGATGAACCCGAGGACGACGGCGCTCGCGCGATCGATCCAGTGCACGTCGTCGACCACCAGCACGACCGGCACGTCGGCCGTGAGCTCCGTGACGAGCAGCAGGGCGGCGTTGCAGACCAGGAGGACGTCCGGGGGCGCGCCGGCGCCGAAGCCGAGAGCCACCGACAGCGCCTCGCGTGGACCGGGCGGGAGGCGGTCGAGAGCCGCGTGCACGGGCAGCAGCAGCTGGTGGAGACCGGAGTAGCTGACTTCGGCCTCGAACTCCGACCCGGACGCCCGCAGCACGCGCATCCCGCTAGTGAGAGCGAGTTCCGTCGCGGCGGTCATCAGGGAGGACTTGCCGACCCCCGGCTCGCCGCAGATCAGCCGCGCGCCGCCGCCATGGCGCACACCGTCGAGGAACTCGGCGAGCTGTGCCAGGTCGTCGTGGCGTCCGAACAGTTCGCTACCGGCCACCCGTACCTCACGCGCCGTCGTTGTCCGTCGGCCGCCAGCCGACCTCGGACCCTCTGTCCGGGCAGGCTACAGCGGGCGTCCCGTCGCACGGCCGTCCGTCGGGGAGGTGGGCAGGATCGGGCAAGAGAACGCGAGTTACGGTCAACCGTCGTGCGGCGCGACCCGCGCGGCGGCTCGTGCGTGCAGGCGGGCCGCGTCCTGGCGGGGCGGGCCACCGAACTGCCGGCGGTACTCGCGGCTGAACTGGGCGGGGCTTTCGTAGCCGACGCGGCGGCTGATCCCGGCGATGTCGCCGGGGCTGGCGGCGAGCAGCAGCCTGGCGCGTTGCAGGCGGATCTGCTTCTGATACTGGATCGGGCTCATCGAGGTGACGGCCTGGAAGTTGCGGTGGAACGCGGAAACGCTCATCCCCGCCTGCTGCGCCACCTCCTCGACGCGGAAGGGCTGCGCGTAGTTGTCGCGGATCCACTGGACGGCACGGGCGATGTGGCTGAGGCTGCTGTCGGGCAGGCCGAACTGGCGTAGGACGTGGCCCTGCTCGCCGGTGAGCAGCCGCCAGATGATCTCCCGCTTGATCAGGGGCGCGATCATGGGAATGTCGCGGGGCTGGTCGAGCAGGCGCAGCAGGCGGACGGCGGCGTCGAGCAGCTCGACGGGGGCCTTGCTGACGACCAGGCCGGCAGGTGCGTCTGGGGCGGGCGCCGGCAGGTCCGCAGGGTCTGCCTGGAGCAGCACCTCGGCGACGGCGGCCGACTGGAGGGTCAGGCCGAAGCCGAGCGCCGGCTCCTCCGGGCTGGCCCGGGCGAAGTGCGCGGTCACCGGCAGGTCGACCGAGGCGACGAGGTACTCGCCGGCATGATACTCGTACAGACGGTCGCCCAGCGCGAACCGCTTCGTCCCCTGGGCGACGAGGGCCAGCACCTTGCCGTAGGTGGTCGGCGTCGGCGGGCTGGGCCGATCGGCGCGGAAGATGCGGACGTCACCGACGCCGGTGCTCAGGTCGGGCCGGGCGTGCCGGGCCAGCAGAACGCGCAACTCGTCGAGCGGCATGCCCACAATTGAAGCACCGTGACCACGGTCCGGGTCCCGGGGCGTCAACCTCGCGCCGCTTCCCGCACGTCCGCTTCGACTACTCCTCGACCGACGTGCTCACCGCGGCCGACGTGGTGGGCCACATCTGTCCGCGCTGCCTGGCCGCCACCAGCGGCAGCCGGGACCGCCGGCAGCGGCAGAGCTGGGTACGCACCTCCCCCGACCCTGGGGCGGACCGACCGAGCCTGAGTCGATGATCACCTGCCCGGACGGTGCCGAGCTGGTCCGCGACGTCCCCGAGCCCTGGTGGTTCACTGCCTGGCCCGGATGCCCCGGTCCTGACGCCGAGGACTACTCCCTGATCAGAGTCCTACCGCCCGACCACGTAACCGTCCTGCCCGGGCCACTGTCCGGGCTCAGGGTGGAACGTCGTCCTCAGCCAGCGGTCGAGGAAGGCCGCCTGATCCGGAATCGTCCCGGTTGGCACACACCGGAAGGTTCCCACCTCGTCGGCCTGGTCGCCGGCGACCAGCTCACCTGCCACGACGGCGGCCTCGAAGGCGATGCCGACCGGCCAGCCCGCGTATCCGTCCTGGTGCATGCCCGGGTACTCGAGGTATCCGAGCATGCGCAGCACTGCCACCTCGACGCCGAGTTCGTTGCGGGCGACCCGGCGGACCGCGTCCGGCAGGAGTTCGCCGAAGCGAACCGTGCCGCCGGGTAGGTGCCACTGGCCCCGGCACGGATCGATCGACCGGCGGGTGAGCACGACTCCGGACGGGGTGGTGACGACGACCTCGACGGTCAACCGGGGCACCCGCGCGTAGATCGCCGCGAACTCGGCCGGCGGCAACGGACGGTCGACCGCCGGGCCGACCGCAGACGTGTTCACATCGGCCACGGCATCCAGGTTCGCACACCCGCGGTGGTGAGTCGGCCGTTCACGCGGTGTGGCCTGCGGGTCCGCCGGGCCCCGGGTCGGCGGTGGGTGGCACCGTACGTTCGGGGAACTCACCGACCGGTGTGCCGCTGCCCGAGGTCCAGACGAGGGTGAAGCGCAGAGCCGAGATGCGCCAGCCCTGATCGCCGCGTACCGCCTCCACGTGGTAGTGGCCGCCGACATCGAGGCGCTGGTCGGGGGTGACGGCCAGGGGCGCGGCACCCCGCGCGATGTGGGTCCCGGCGACGTTGGCCCGCGCCAGCGCCCGGTCGCCATCGACTGCGACCGTGTGACCGCCGCTGAGGTGCAGGGTCACCTCCCACCTCAGCCGGGCCCGCCGGTGGAACTCCGACAGGCCGACGATTCCCTGCCAGTCCCCGATGGGAAAGCTCAGTCGGACGTCCTCGGTGAAGAGATCGAGATACCACTCGTCGGTGCGGTGCTCGTCGGCGGTGTCCAGGGCCGTCACGTAGCGGTCGATCAGTCCGGCGATCTCCGCCCGGTCCAGCAGGGCCGTCAGCCGGGCCTCGGTGGTCGGGGTGGAATTGTTGCCGCGGTGCGTCAAGACGTGCTCCCGCCTATGTGCTGGGCCGTGGGGTGCTGCATGAGGTGACGAAAGGGAGACGATGTCATACTCCGAAGGCGACCGACGGGTTGCCGGCGTAACATTTCGGCAACCCAGTGGACGGCGCTTGTTCGGTTGTTGCCTGCAATGGTAGTCCGGGCTGTCACCGTTTCCCGTTCGTTTGACTGGCCGTGGTTCATGGCGATGTCGCCGCTGCTTGTATTCAGTGGGGACGCATCGCCGCAACGAACTCCAACCATGTGACCATCGTCACTCGTCGCTGTTGGGTATTTGTCTCTGAAGCATCTGCTGATTCTGGGAATCCCGTTGACGTTGGAGTGATCATGGTCCTGCGCGCGTTTGCTCAGGTTGTGGCGGTGGAGTGTGGTGCTGCCCGGTCGGACCGTCGCGCTGCCGGCCGTCGGGATGGGGTGCGGGGCCACGTGGGATTCCCATCGGATGCGAACGTCGGGGAGCTCCCGGCGGTCGCCGGTGTCGCAAACGTGCTGCTCGGCGGCAATGTCGAGGTCGTCTACCAATTGCAGGGGCCTTGGGCAGTCGCATTCGAGTCAGGGCGGAGTGTGCGACCGGCGCCGCCTTTACACCTTGATGCCGCCCCGCATATAGTCGATCCCGTTGATGCCAATCTATTAATGTGACGGTGTGCTCCTGTCGCCTGAATGGCCTTACGGCGACGGGGGTGGCGGGTTGTCCACGTATTCTCGGATTTCCCGCCGCTATTTCTGAATCTGTTGTTCGGCGTCCACATGATTTGTAGCGGGGGCTATCGTGAGGGAGATTTCTGCTACTTCTGCGGAAGGCGAGGCTGGGCCGGATCGGGCGGTCGTGCGGGGCGAGTGGGCCTCGCCTGGGCTGCTCGACCGCCCGCCGGCCAGCCCGGCGGAGCGGGTACGGACGGAACTGCTGGCCGCCTCGGACTCACCCAGGGTGGCGGGGGAGAACCCGGACTACGTGAACCTGTTGGTGGAGTCGGAGACCCGTTTCCCGCCGATCCTGGTCCACCGCGCGACGATGCGGGTGGTCGACGGCATGCACCGACTGCGAGCGGCGGTCGTCCGCGGGGACACACACATCGACGTGCAGTTCTTCGACGGAGACGAGCGGGAGGCATTCGTACTGGCGGTGGAGCTCAACAACGCCCACGGGCTGCCGCTGTCGCTGGCCGACCGCACCACCGCCGCCTGCCGCATCATCGCCTCCCATCCGCACTGGTCGGACCGGGTCATCGCGGCCACCACCGGGCTCGCGGCGAAGACCGTGAGCGCCATCCGTCGGCGTGCAACCGATGCAAGCACGCGGTTGCACACCCGCATCGGCCGCGACGGCCGGGTCCGCCCGCTGGACAGCGCCGAAGGGCGTAGGCGGGCGAGCGACCTCATCGCGAAGCAGCCGGACGCGTCGCTGCGGACGATCGCCCGGGCCGCCGGCATCTCCCCGACCACGGTCCGTGACGTCCGGCAACGGATGAGCCGGGGCGACGACCCGGTGCCGCCGCCCCGGCAGCGCGGACCCAGGCGGGCGGCCGGGAACGTGACGCTCTCCGAGCTGGTCACCCCCGGGGTCGGCCAACCGCGGGACCGCAAGGCACTCTCCGCCAGTCTCTGCAACGACCCCTCCCTGCGTTTCACCGAGAAGGGCCGGTTACTGCTGCGCATCCTCGCGGCGCTCAACATCACCAGCGAGCAGTGGGGCGAGCTGATCGACACCATCCCACCGCACTCCATGCTCCTGGTCCACGGCGCGGCGGCGGCCTGCGCCGAGGCCTGGCAGGAGTTCGCCGAGCACGTCGAACGCCGGCTGCGCGCCACCGAACAACCCGAGCTACCAATCCGGATCCCGCCCGAGCTGCCGAGCCGGACCCCGGCCGAGCCGACCAGCCCCACCAGCGGGGCGAAGACCTAGAAAGGGTGCATCCATGACCACGATCGGCAGCTTGGACCGGCTGGGCGCCGTCTGTCGAGGCGCCCGATGCCGGGCCCGGCCAGACACCGCGGCAGCGACCGAACCAGGTTCCCGACTGTGCCCGTCCTGCCTGACGGCCGCAGCACGCGACCTCGACCTCCTGCCCACCCTGTACGACGAGTGTGAGCAGGCCATGCGCGGGGGAGGCCAGAATCCGCAGCCGGAACGGACCTCAGGCGGCGGGAGCCATCCGGCCATGCCGTTCAATCCGGTAGTGGCCGAGACCCGGTCGACGATCCTCGGTGTGCTGGGCTGCTGGGCCGGGCTGGTCGTCGACGAACGGCGGGTCGTCGCGCCGGCCCGTACCGCCATCGGGTTGGCCAACTTCCTGCTGCGGCATCTGCGCTGGCTGGCCGCGCATCCGGCGGCCGGCGAGTTCAGCGACGAGACGGCTCGTCTGGTCCGCTCGGCCCGGCGGGCGGCGTACCCGTCGCAGGTGCGCCAGGTCGTGCTCGGCGTCTGCGTGGAGCCCGGCTGCGACGGGCAACTGACGGCCCTGCTGCGCCCCGGGGACCCGACCCGCACCGAGATCCGGTGCCGAAAGGATGCCGGCCACCGGTGGGCGGACCACCAGTGGCTGGAACTGAGCCGGCGGATGGGTGACGGGACCGCCGTACCCGCCCGGCGGATCGCGGGTGGCCGGGACGCCGTGCCCGGCGTCCGGTGGTTGGCCGCCGCCGACATCGCCCGGCTGTGGCGGGTGCCCTCCGGCACCGTTTACCGGCTGGCCAGCGAGCAGGGGTGGGAACGGCGTAGGCGGGCCGGCCGGACCCTCTATCTCGAGACCGACGTGAGCCGGACGTTCGACCGGCGTACGGCGGCCCCGACGCGCCTCGCACACCAGCCGGTCGACGAACTGCCCTGATTGTTTGAACGTTGCTTGACGCTGGGCGGCGGACCGAAGAAGCTGTATCCCAACATCCGCCGCATTGGCACCTCACCCCGCGAAACAGGGTGGCCGGCGATTCCGGGTGAGGCCAGGAGAATTTCGTACCGGCCGATGTGTATTCGTTTCCCAGGCGCTCACGAAAGACCGTGCCCGTCCGGGCCTGGGTGATTCCCGTCCGACATTCAACCGTCGATCGAAAGGAAAATCGATGGATGCTGCGGTCATTGTGGTGGGGGCCGGTCCGGCGGGGCTGATGCTCGCCGCGGAACTGCGTCTCAGCGACGTTCCGGTGGTCCTGGTCGACCGGCTGTCCCAGCCGACCGGCGAGTCCCGGGGCCTGGGCTTCACCGCCCGAACGATGGAGGTGTTCGACCAGCGCGGCCTGCTGCCCCGGTTCGGGGAGATCGAGACCAGCCCGGTGGGGCACTTCGGCGGGCTGCCGGTCGACTTCGGCGTGCTCGACGGGGCACACTTCGGGGCCAAGGGGGTGCCGCAGGCGCGGACCGAGGCGGTGCTGACCGAGTGGGCGATCGAGCTGGGTGTCGACCTGCGCCGCGGCTGGGAGTTCGTCGGGCACACCGAACTCCCCGACGGGGTACGGGCGCAGTTCGTCACCCCGGACGGGACGGCCACGCTGCGGGCGGCGTACCTGGTCGCCTGTGACGGTGGACGGAGCACGGTCCGCAAGGCGGCCGGCTTCGACTTCCCCGGCACGGCGGCGACGCTGGAGATGTTCCTCGCCGACGTCAAGGGCTGCGACCTGCGCCCGCGTCCGATCGGGGAGTCGTCCCCCGGTGGCATGGTGATGGCCGGCCCGCTGGGCGACGGGGTGGACCGGATCATCGTCTGCGAGCGGGGCACGCCACCCCAGCGGCGGGACTCGCCGCCGACCTTCGCCGAGGTCGCCGACGCCTGGCAACGGCTGACCGGCGAGAGCATCCACCACGGCACCGGCCTGTGGGTCAGCGCCTTCGGCGACGCCACCCGGCAGGTGACGCAGTACCGGCGGGGTCGGGTCCTGATCGCCGGGGACGCCGCCCACATTCATCTGCCGGCCGGGGGACAAGGCCTCAACGTCAGCGTCCAGGACTCGGTCAACCTCGGCTGGAAGCTGGCCGCGGTGGTCCGTGGGTCCGCCCCGGAGGAACTGCTCGACACGTACCACGCCGAACGGCACCCGGTCGGCGCGCGTCTGCTGATGAACACCCGGGCCCAAGGGCTGCTCTTCCTCAGCGGCGCCGAGATGCAGCCGATGCGGGACGTGCTCACCGAGCTGATCACGTACGACAGCGTCAGTCGACACCTGGCCGGCATGGTCAGCGGCCTGGACATCCGGTACGACGTCGGGCCGGGCGACCACCCGCTGCTCGGTCGCCGGATGCCGCACCACGAACTGGTCGGCGAGGCGGGCAAGACCAGCACCACCGAGCTGCTGCACCCGGCCCGAGGCGTGCTGCTCGACCTCGCCGACGACCCCGCGCTGCGCAGCGTCGCCGCCAAGTGGTCGGACCGGGTGCGGGTCGTCACCGCCACCCCGCACGGCGCAGAACCCGGCAGTTCGTTGCGCGGCGTCCGCGTCGTGCTCGTCCGCCCCGACGGGCACGTGGCCTTCACCGCCGTGCGGGACACGGAGACGACGGACCTGCCGGCGGCACTGACCCGCTGGTTCGGCCCGGCCTGAGCGAAGCGTCGAAGGAGACAACAGGCATGTTCAGCACCCTGATCGTGGCTCGGATGGCCCCGGACTCCGCGCCGGACGTCGCTCGGCTCTTCGCCGAGTTCGACAAGACCGACCTGCCCCAACGGATGGGCACCCGGCGGCGTGAGCTGTTCGCGTACCGCGGCCTGTACTTCCACCTCCAGGACTTCGATTCCGAGACCGGCGGTGAGGCGGTGGAGAAGGCCAAGGCGGATCCGTTGTTCGTGGCCATCAGCGACGACCTCAAGCCGTTCATCGGTGCCTACGACCCGGCGACGTGGCGCTCGCCCAAGGATGCCATGGCGACTCGTTTCTATCACTGGGAGGAGACCCTGTGAGGCCTCGGGTAGTCATCACCGGAATCGGCGTTCTCGCACCTGGCGGAATCGGCGTCAAGGAGTTCTGGAGCCTCCTCGGCGACGGGCGTACGGCGACCCGGCGGATCTCGCTCTTCGACCCCACACCGTTCCGCTCGCAGATCGCTGCCGAGATCGACTTCGATCCGTACCTGAGCGGGTTGACGCCGCAGGAGGTACGGCGGATGGACCGGGCGGCGCAGCTGGCGGTCGTGGCCGCCCGTGAGGCGGTCGAGGACAGCGGCCTGGACCCGGAGGAACTCGCGGCGCACCGGGTTGGCGTCACGGTCGGCAGCGCGGTCGGCGCGACGATGGGTCTGGACCAGGAGTACCGGGTGGTGAGCGACGGCGGTCGGCTGGAACTGGTCGACCACGAGTACGCCCCGCCCCACCTCTACAACCATTTCGTGCCCAGCTCCTTCGCGGCGGAGGTGGCGTGGGCGACCGGCGCCGAGGGTCCGGCGACCGTGGTCTCCAACGGGTGCACCTCCGGCATCGATGCCGTGGGACACGCCTGCGAGCTGATCCGGGAGGGGTCGGTCGACATCGTGATCGCCGGTGCCACCGACGCTCCGATCTCGCCGATCACCGTCGCCTGCTTCGACGCGATCAAGGCGACCAGCCCCCGCAACGACGACCCGGAGCACGCCTCGCGTCCGTTCGACGCCACCCGCAACGGGTTCGTGTTGGGCGAGGGTTCGGCGATCTTCGTGCTTGAGGAGTACGAGCACGCCCGGCGGCGCAACGCGCACATCCACGCCGAGATCGCCGGCTTCGCCTCCCGGTGCAACGCGTTCCACATGACCGGGCTGCGGCCGGACGGTCGGGAGATGGCCGAGGCCATCCGGACCGCGTTGGCCGAGGCTCGGGTGAATCCCGAGGACATCGACTACGTCAACGCGCACGGCTCCGGCACCAAGCAGAACGACCGGCACGAGACGGCCGCCCTCAAGCTCAGCCTGGGCCACCACGCGTACGCCACCCCGGTCAGTTCGATCAAGTCGATGATCGGGCACTCGCTGGGCGCGGTCGGCTCCCTGGAGATCGCCGCCTCCGCCCTGGCCATCGAGACCGGCCTCATCCCACCCACCGCCAACCTGCACAACCCCGACCCGGAGTGCGACCTCGACTATGTGCCCCGGGTGGCCCGGATACAACGCGTCGACACCGTACTCACCGTCGGCAGCGGGTTCGGTGGGTTCCAGAGCGCGATGGTGCTGACCCGCGCCGACCGGAGCAGACCGTGACGGCCCGGGTGGTGGTGACCGGCATCGGTGTCACCGCCCCCAACGGACTGGGCGCCGAAGCGTACTGGGCGGCGACCCTGAAGGGCGAGAGCGCCATTCGTCCGGTCTCCCGGTTCGTACCCGACCGGTATCCGGCCCGGTTGGCCGGGGAGATCCGCGACTTCGATCCCGCCGAGCACCTGCCGAGCCGGCTGCTGCCGCAGACCGACCGGATGACCCAACTGGCCCTGGTCGCCGCCGACTGGGCGTTGAGCGACGCTGCGGTACGCGCTGGCGACGTGCCCGAGTACGACATGGGCGTCGTGACCGCCAGTTCCTCCGGCGGCTTCGAGTTCGGGCAGGGTGAACTGCGTAACCTGTGGAGCCAGGGCGGCCAGTACGTCAGCGCCTATCAGTCGTTCGCCTGGTTCTACGCGGTCAACACCGGGCAGATCTCCATCCGCAACGGGATGCGGGGCCCGTGTGGGGCGCTGGTCAGCGAGCAGGCCGGTGGGCTGGACGCGGTGGCCCAGGCACGTCGGCACGTACGCCTTGGCACCCGGGTGATGGTCACCGGGGGGATGGACGCGTCGATCTGCCCGTGGGGCTGGGTCGCCCAGTTGGCGAGCCGCCGGCTGAGCCTCAGCGACGAGCCGGAGCGGGCGTACCTGCCCTTCGACGCCGCCGCCGGTGGCTACGTACCGGCCGAGGGTGGAGCCCTGCTCGTCGTCGAGGACGCCGACTCGGCCCGTGAACGCGGCGCGCCGACCGTGTACGGCGAGATCGCCGGATACGGCGCCAGCTTCGATCCGCACCCGGACAGCGGCCGGCCACCGGCCACCAGGCGGGCCATCGAGGCGGCCCTGGCCGATGCCGAACTGTCGCCCGCCGACATCGACGTCGTGTTCGCCGATGCCTGCGGCGTCGCCGAGCAGGACCGGATCGAGGCCGAGGCGATCAGGGCGGTCTTCGGGCCCTTCGGGGTGCCGGTGACCGCGCCCAAGACGATGACCGGCCGGCTCTGCTCCGGCGCCGGCGCGCTCGACGTGGTGACCGCCCTGCTCGCGCTCGGCGACGGCGTCGTGCCGCACACCGTGCACGTCACCCCGGTCCCGGAGCACGGCATCGACCTGGTCACCGAGGCACCCCGGCGGCGTCCGCTGCGGGCCGCGCTGGTGCTGGCCCGAGGCTACGGCGGCTTCAACTCCGCGCTGGTCGTCCGTACGCCGCAACCGCAGTAGCCCTTCCAGGAAGGAGCCACCTGATGGCCGACTTCACGATCGACGACCTTCGACGGATTCTGCACGCCGCGGCGGGGACCGACGAGAGCATCGACCCCGCCACCGACATCCACGACACCACCTTCGACGACCTCGGGTACGACTCGCTCGCCCTCCTGGAGGCCGGGTCCCGGATCGAACGCGAGTACGGCATCTCGCTCGATGACAGCGCCGTGATCGAGGCGGGGACGCCCCGGTGCCTGCTCACCGCCGTCAACACCCGACTGTCCAACGCCAAGCGCCTGGTCAAGTGAGCCAGGGAGAGGAACGCCAGATGTCGGAGCAACGTTCCCGGGTGGCGCTGGTCACCGGTGCCACCAGCGGTATCGGCCTCGCCGTGACCGAGCAGCTGGCCGCCTCCGGGCACCAGGTGTTCATCTGCGCCCGTAACGCCGAGCGGGTCGCGTCGACCGCCAAGGACCTGCGCGAGCGCGGGTTCGACGTCGACGGCACGCCCTGCGACGTCCGGTCCGGTACCGAGGTCGAGGAGGCCGTCCGGGCCGCGGTGAGCCGCTACGGGACGCTCGGCGTCCTGGTCAACAATGCCGGCCGCAGCGGCGGTGGGGTCACCGCCGATCTCGCCGACGACCTGTGGCTCGACGTGATCGAGACCAACCTGAACAGCGTGTTCCGGATGTCCAGGGCGGCGTTGACCATCGGCGGGATGCGCGACGCCGGGTGGGGACGGATCATCAACATCGCCTCCACCGCCGGCAAGCAGGGTGTGGTGCTGGGCGCGCCGTACTCGGCCTCCAAGCACGGGGTCGTCGGCTTCACCAAGGCGCTGGGAAACGAGTTGGCCCCGACCGGGGTCACGGTCAACGCGGTCTGCCCCGGATATGTCGAGACGCCGATGGCGCAGCGGGTCAGGCAGGGCTACGCGGGTGCCTGGGACGTCACCGAGGACGAGGTCATGCGCCGGTTCCAGGCCAAGATCCCGCTGGGCCGCTACTCGACCCCGCAGGAGGTCGCCGGCCTGGTCGGGTACCTCGCGTCGGAGACCGCCGCGTCGATCACCGCCCAGGCGATCAACGTGTGCGGCGGGCTCGGCAACTTCTGAGTGCTCCCGGTGCCGGGCCACCGGCCCGTAGCTGCGTCGTCGTGACCGAGGAGGATGGATGTCTGAGCACCAGCGCAACGTCGAGCACCAGCGCAACGTCGAGCACCAGATCGAGATCGAGGTACCGGCCGCCACGGCCTACCGGCTCGTCGCCGAGGTGGAGAACTGGCCCCGGCTGTTCCCGCCGACCGTCCACGTCGACCAGGTCGAGAGCGCCGAACGGGAGGAACGGATCCGGATCTGGGCCACGGCCAACGGTGAGCCCAAGAGCTGGACCTCCCGCCGGTGGCTGGACCCGGACGGGCTGCGGATCGACTTCCGGCAGGAGGTCTCGACCCCGCCGGTCGCGGCGATGGGCGGAGCCTGGCTGATCGAACCGGTCGCCGCCGACCGGTGCCGGGTACGGCTGCTGCACGACTATCGGGCCGTTGACGACGACCCCGGGCAGCTGGTCTGGATCGATGCGGCCGTGGACCGCAACAGCACCGCCGAGCTGGCCGCGCTGAAGGCCAACGCGGAGCTGGCCGACGACGGGGTCGGCCGACTGCTCGTCTTCGACGACACGGTGGAGATCGACGCGCCGGCCAAGGCGGTCTACGACTTCATCAACGAGGCCGACCGCTGGCCGTCCCGGCTGCCGCACGTGGCCCGGGTGTCGCTGATCGAGGAGACCCCGGGGCTGCAGCTGCTGCAGATGGAGACCCTGACCAAGGACGGGTCGACCCACACCACCACCTCGGTGCGGGTCTGCTTTCCCGACGAGCGCATCGTCTACAAGCAGATCCAGACGCCGGCCCTGATGACCCTGCACACCGGGCACTGGCTGTTCGAGGGCCGCCCGGGCGGGGTGACGGTCACCTCGCGACACACCGTCGTGATCAACGAGGCGAACGTGACCCGGGTCCTGGGCCCTTCGGCCACCGTCGCGGACGCCCGCACCTTCGTGCGCAACGCGCTCAGCACGAACAGCCTGGCGACGCTGCGCCACGCCAAGGAGCACGCCGAACGTGCGGGCTGAGCCGGCCTCGGGACTGGACGGCCGAGGTCCTGTACGCCTGGGTGCGCGTGCGACGGGCGGGGCCGCCGACCGGTACCGAAGCACCGACGTCATTCTGGTGGGTGCCGGCCCGGTGGGGCTGATGCTCGCCGGGGAACTGCGGCTCGGCGGCGCCCGGGTCACCGTGCTGGAGCGGCTGGCCGAGCCCACCGGGGAGTCCCGGGCGACCCATCTGAACACCCGGACGATGGAGGTCCTCGACCAGCGTGGCCTGCTCGACCGGTTGGGCGAGGTCGGCTGTGACCGGACCAGTCACTTCGGCGGCATCCCGGTGGATCTCAGCCGGCTGCCCAGTCGACACCCGGGGCACTGGCGGGTCCGGCAGTCGCTGGTCGAGTCGGTTCTGGCGACCTGGGTCCGGGAGCTGGGCGTCGACGTACGCCGCGGTCACGAGCTGTGCGACCTGACGGTGACCGACGGGGGCGTCGAGGCGACGGTGCGCAGCCGGGCGGGGGCACGCCGGATGTCGGCGGGGTATCTCGTGGGCTGCGACGGCGAGGAGAGCACCGTCCGCGCCCTGGCCGGCTTCGAGCTGGCCGGCTCCACCGCCGAACGGCTGTTGTACCGGGCAGACCTGCTCGGGGTGGACCTGGCCGAGCGGCGGCTGCGCCGGTACCCGGCCGGGGTGGCCAGCGCGGCACGCCGGGACGACGGCACGACCCGGATCATGGTGCACGAGTTCGGCCGCCCACCGGCACGCCAGGGCCGGGTGCCCGCATTCGCGGACGTGGCGGCGGCCTGGCAGCGGGTCACCGGCGAGGACGTCCACGCGGCGCGTCCGGTGTGGCTCGACTCGTTCGACGACGCGAGCCTCCAGGTCACCCGGTACCGCCAGGGCCGGGTGCTGGTGGCCGGGGACGCCGCGCACGTGCAGATGCCGGTCGGTGGGCAGGCTGTCAACCTGGGCATCCAGGACGCCGTCAACCTGGGCTGGAAACTGGCCGCCGAGGTGCGGGGCTGGGCACCGCCAGGGCTGCTCGACAGCTACCACGACGAGCGGCACCCGGTCGGCGCCCGGGTGCTCAAGGACGTCCGGGCCCAGGCACTGCTGCTCTTCGGCGGGCCCGAGATGGAGGCGCTGCGCGCGGTACTGACCGAACTGCTGGGCAGCACCGAGGCGCAGGCGCACCTGGCCGGGGCGATCAGCGGGCTCGACGTGCGGTACCGGGCGGGCGGTCCGGCAGATCCGCTGGTCGGCTGCCGGATCTCGCACCACGCGCTGCTCACCGCCGCCGGCTGGTCGAGTACGACCGCGCTGCTGCGGCCGGCGCGCGGCGTGCTGGTCTGCGCCACGACGAGCCGCCAGCAGATCGCCCGGTTCCGGGCGGTGGCCGAGGGATGGACCGGGCGGGTCCGGGCGCTGACCGCCCGCCCCGACCGGTCCAGCGCGCTGCACGCCGAGCGGGCCGTCCTGCTCCGTCCCGACGGGCACGTGGCCTGGACCGCCAGCGGCTCCGGGCAGCTTAGGGCGGCCCTGCACCGCTGGTTCGGCGCGCCCGGGGACGAGCCGCTGCCGGCGCTCGACTGATCGACCGAACTGATTCGGCAACCACTCGAACGAAGGGGACGACCATGGGCAGACTTGCCGGACGGACGGCACTGGTGACCGGCGCGAGTCGGGGCATCGGCCGGGGCATCGCCGAGCGGCTCGGGCGCGACGGCGCCCTGGTGGCCGTGCACTACCGCGCCGGGCAGGCGGCGGCGGAGGAAGTCGTGGCGGCCATCACGGCCGCCGGAGGGCGGGCCTTCCCGGTTCAGGCCGAACTGGGTGTGCCGGGCGACGTGGACACGCTCTTCGACGGTCTCCAGGCGGGGCTCAAGGAGCACACCGGTGGCAGCACGCTGGACATCGTCGTGAACAACGCCGGCGTGATGGGGGGCGGCGAGCCCGAGGAGATCACCACCGAGCAGGTGGAGCGTCTGCTGGCGGTGAACGCGGTCGCGCCGCTGTTCATCGTGCAGCGGGCGTTGTCCCTGATGCCCGACGGGGGCCGGATCGTCAACGTCTCGTCGGCGTTGACCCGGATGCCGCTGCCGCAGGAACTCGCGTACGCGATGTCCAAGGCGGCGCTGGAGATGCTCGGCCTGCACCTCGGTCGCCATCTCGCGGCGAGGAGGATCACGGTCAACACCGTGGCGCCCGGGGTCACCGACAACGGCAGCGAGTTTCTCCAGCAGCCGGAGATCCGGCAGGCGATGGCCCAGACGACCGCCTTCGGCCGGTTGGGTGAGCCGGCCGACATCGCCGACGTCGTGGCGTTCCTGGCCTCGGACGACGCTCGGTGGATCACCGGTGGGGTGCTGGACGTCAGCGGCGGGACACTGCTCGTCTGAGCGCTGGACATTGACCTCAACTTTGGTTCAGGTCATAGCGTCAGGGTCGTCGTCGGTGCGGGGCACCACGACCAATCAGGCCCGACGTCGAAGGGGACAGTTATGTCGACCGAACCGATCCGGCTCGCTCTGATCATCGGCAGCACCCGGCAGGGGCGGTTCGGCCCGACCGTTGCCGACTGGTTCGTCAAGCAGGTGCGACAGCGCGACGCCTTCGAGGTCGACGTGATCGATCTGGCCGAGCACGACCTGCCCACGTCCATCACCACGCAACTCAGTGCCCCGGCGGCACAGGTGTTGGGCGAGATGGCGGGCCGTCTGCAGGCGGCGGACGCCTTCGTGGTGGTCACCCCGGAGTACAACCACAGCTACCCGGCCCCGCTGAAGAACGCCATCGACTGGCACTCCACCCAGTGGCACGCCAAGCCGGTGGGCTTCGTGTCGTACGGCGGGCTCTCCGGAGGGCTGCGGGCCGTGGAGGCGCTCCGCCTCGTCTTCGCCGAACTGCACGCGGTCACCGTCCGGGCGACGGTCAGCTTCCACAACGCGTGGGGGCAGTTCGGCGCGGACGGTGACCCGATCGACCCGGAGGGCTGCGACACCGCCGGGAAGTACCTGCTCGACCAGCTCGGCTGGTGGGCCACGACCCTGCGTGAGGGGCGCGAGCGCCGACCGTACGTACCGTGATCCGGCGGGCGAACGCCGGATCAGATCCCGAGAACGGACCCCCAGATGAGAATCCTGTTCACGATCTTTCCGGCCGCCGCCCACCTGTACCCGATCACCCCGCTGGCCTGGGCGTTGCAGGCGGCGGGACACGAGGTCCGGGTTGCGACCTCGCCCAACCTCGCCGGCAGCGTCGAGGCCGCCGGGCTGACCGCCGTGCCGGCCGGTGGTCCGGTCCAACTGGCCAGTGAGGAGGACGAGCGGCGGGGACGGCCGACGGACGTCCTCGCACTCGACCACTCCCACCGCAACGCCTGGCACACGGTGGCCCACTACCTCGGTGGCTTGTTCGTGCGTACCTATCCCGACCCGGAGCCCGGGGCGGAGCACGCGTCCATGGCGGACGACGTGGTCGCCTTCGCCCGGTCCTGGCGGCCTGACCTGGTCGTCTGGGACACCCTGAACCCCATCGGCATGGTGGCGGCGAAGGTCACCGGAGCGGCCCACGCCCGGCTGCTCTGGGGGCTGGACAACGTGGTCTGGCTCAACCGGAAGTTCCGGGACCGGCAGGGCGGCCAGCTCCGCGACGATCCCGTGGTCTGCTGGCTGGAGCCGCTGCTGCACCGGTACGGCTGCGACTACGACGACGAGGCGATCACCGGCCAGTGGACGCTGGACCTGGTGCCGCCCCGGATGCGGCTGCCACTGGACGTCCGGTACGTGCCGCTGCGCCGGGTGGCGTACTCCGGTGCCGCCACCCTGCCCGACTGGCTGCGTGAGCCGCCGCAGCGGCCCCGCGTCTGCCTCACCCTCGGAGTCAGCTCGCGCACGATCTACAACCGGTACGACGGGATCCCGATGTCGGATCTCTTCGAGCAGGTCGCCGACCTGGACATCGAGCTGGTGGCGACGCTCAACCACGCCCAGCTCGCCGAGGTGAGCAAGGTGCCGGACAACGTGCGGGCCGTCGACTACCTGCCGCTGCGGCTGCTCCTGCCGACCTGTTCGGCGATCGTGCACCACGGTGGTGGCGGCACCGCCGCCGCCGCCGTCGAGCAACGGGTGCCGCACCTGGTCGTCCCGGTGCTCAAGTGGGACGAGGAGGTCACCGCGAGGTACCTGGTCTCCCGGGGGGCCGCGATCGCCATGGACGCGGAGGAGTTCTCCGTCGACGACTTCCGGGCCAACCTGCTGCGCCTGCTGAACGAGCCCTCCTTCCAGCAGGGCGCCGACGCGCTCTACGAGGACATGCTCGCCATGCCGAGTCCCGTCGAGACCGTACCCGTGCTGGAGCGGCTGACGGCGCAGGCCCGGCGTACCACCGAAGCGCGGTGACGGCCGCCTCCACGCGGTCGTCGTCGCCGACGGCGGGCTGGGGCCTGTTGCTGGTGCTCTCCGGCAACATGCTGTTGGACGCGCTGGAGGTCGCCGTTCTGGTCGTCGCGCTGCCGACGATCGGCGCGGAGCTGGGCGTCGGCCTGGTCGATGCCCAGTGGCTGGTGACCGGCTTCGCGCTGGGCTTCGGCGGGACCCTGCTGTTCGGCCGGCGACTCGTCGACGCCCTCGGCCGACGCCGGGCCTACCTGCTGGCGATGGCCGCTTTCGCCCTGGCTTCGGTGGTCGCCGGCCTGGCTCCCACGGTCGGGCTGGTGATCGTCGCGCGATTCGTGAAGGGTTGCTGCGCCGCGGTCACCGCCACCACCGGCCTCGCGGTGATCGCCACGGTCTTTCCCCCCGGACCGCACCGGGACCGGGCACTGTCCGTGTACACCCTGGCCGGGGCCAGCGGCTTTTCCCTCGGCCTGGTGCTGTCGGGGCTGCTCACCTCCGTGGACTGGCGGTGGACGCTGGCTTTCCCCGCCCCCGTGGCGCTCGCGTTGCTGCTGGTCGCCCGCCGGCACGTGCCGCCCGACCCGCCGGGTCCGGTGGAGGCCGACGGACATCCGGCAGCCGGTGCGCCGACCTTCGTCGGCGGGGCCGTCCTGCTTACGTACGCCCTGGCGAGCGGCCCGACGCGGGGGTGGACGGACCCGTGGACCCTCGGCGCTCTGCTGTTCGGCGCGGGCGCGGTGCTGTTGTTCCGGCGACTCGGCCGGGCGGCCGGGCCACCGTTGTTCCGGGCGTTTCCGACCCTCCGGCAGGCGGCGCTGGGCGCGGGAGCCCTCAACGGCTCCTACTGGGGGCTCCTGCTGGTGCTCACGCTGCACCTACAGACCGTCCGGGGCTGGTCGCCGTGGTGGACGGCGGTGGCGCTGCTGCCGGCCAGCGTGCCGTTGGCGATCACCGCTCCCTGGTCCGGCCGGATGGTACGGCGCTTTGGCGCGGCCCGGCTGGTGGCCCTCGGCGGGGCTCTCCCACCGCTGGGCTACCTGCTGGCACTCCGGCTGGACCCGGACACCGGATACCTGACCGGTGTGCTGCCGGTGCTGCTGCTGGTCTCCGCCGGATTCGTCCTCGCCTTCGCAGCCCTGCACGTACGGGCCGTCGCAGCCGTGCCCGGTGAGCTACGCGGGCGGGCCACTGCCACGTACCAGACGGCCGTGCAACTCGTCGGCGCGGGAACGGTAGCCCTGGTCGCCGGGCTGCTGGCGACCGACAGCCCGGCGAGCCTGGCGTCGATGCCCGGCATCGGCG